>JAKOSX010000056.1 GCA_029776595.1 Bacillota bacterium
AATTGTAACATATTTATAATCTCTAAACAACGTATAATATTACCGTCTTTTCAGCGCCACTATATATATCCCACGCTATAACTTAATTCCCAATTATTAAAGTATTTTTGTACGTACCATTTGCCCGGCCAAACCCAATAGAAAAACCTCCCGAAGGAGGTTTCATTGTGTATCTTTATGCTACCATTGAATTTTCTCATAAAAACCGTCGGTATATTGGGTTAACGGCACATCATATCGCTGCATGTTGATGAATTCATAACAGGCAGACCGGATCCGAAGGGCCTGAGTGCCGGCGTTCATATCCCCTTCCGCCAAGCCTTTCCCCAGTGGAACATTGTTGGGTATCTCCAACGAATGCTCCACATGCCGGGAAAAGCCGCCATCCGGTTTCAGATACCGTTTCAAATTCTCAAAGGTAATCTCGATAATCTCCTCCGCTTCTTCAAGCGGATAAGGCCCAATCACCGGTTTTAAAGCGCACAATAAATCCATAGGATTTCTGGTCCAGCACATATCTTCGGAAACATCCTCCCGAAGAGTATAAAGAAGATATCGATAAATCCGTTCCGGCCGGGGCAGCGTTTTCTGAAAACTGCCGTATAACAAGGCCAATTTAAAGGCACCTGATATCTTAATATACGGCCGGCCGTCGCCCCACATCCCGGTTTCCGGATCCTGATGTTCCTCAAGATACTTCCATAAATAATCCATGTATTCTTTCCGTTCATTCTCCGGAAGCTGCCGCAGGAAAACCCCAGCCGCCTGAAGATTGTCGCAGGCCATCCAGGCATAATCCCAGGGACGCTCATCGATCCACTGTTTAAAGGCAGCTAACGACTGCAAATGCGGAGGCAATGACTGCCTCCCTGAGCTACCGGGAAGGGGATAAAGAGGTTTTGCGCCTAAGAGCCGCAAACTGCCGGCACTGTACATGACTGCCCGTCCCACCATCCGGTCAACTTCCCGCATCCGGTTATGGGGATCATAAAAGTAACCCTCCGGCGTCTGACGCTTTTGAAAAAAGGCAATCAATTGCTGCCGCATCAGCTCCGGCATACTCCCTAACAAACGGGACCGTTGCAAAATGCTCAACGCCTGGGCTGTGGATTCGATATCCGGTTGAAATTGCGGGTCTGTCCGGGAACTACGGGCATAATAAAACCCGCCGTATTCCGGCGCATACTGGCCGGCGAGCCAAGTATAAAACCCTTCATATAATTTGTCAAACTTTTTCAAACGTTCCAATAAAACCTGACTGTCCAGCATTAACTCCTCCTTCGGCGACGAAACAGACGAAATATCTTTAATTCAATAGCTTGTCCCTCATGCTTTACCATGAATTATACCGCTTTGACCGACAGATATCCGTACATTTTTTATCCAACTTCGCCGTTTCCTCTTATATTTTGTCAACCCAGGTTATTTCCAGGAAAACCGGACTTCTTTCCCTTCCAATTTGGCTTTGAGCATCCGCCGCAGAATGCCGTCGAATAGACCCGCTCCGCGGTCCACCTTCAATTCGGTCACTTGCCGCACCCGAATTATGCCGGCCAAAGTATCCGGATCCATCATGACATGCAACGCGGCGCCTACCCGGCCGGAACAGGACAGTTTCAGCAAGTGATGATATTCGCCCTCAAAATCGACAACAGCATCCATCCCACCCGGATCATCCCTAAATGCCAAATGTTGTACCTGATGCAACGTCACCCGAAGATGATCGCCGGATACCGTTTGAGGCAATACTCGGTTAAGTGCCACCTGAATCAATGTATCCAAATTGTCTTTGGTCAACACGACATGTCCGGCGGGAGCGACTTCCGGCCAATATGCTTTGCCGGCCAACATCTTATCCAAAACCCGAGCCACCAATGCATTGATCGTTGCATTCAACCGGTAGAGACGCAAAGAATTCACCCGGTTTATTTCCACTCCCAGCTTCTGCTCCTCGGCCGAAATCAGGCCGGTTCCTTCCAAAGATACTTCGCCACTCTCGGTGAGCGCAATAAAACCTTTCTGATACCCCGCCTGAAATTCACAATCCAGCATAAACCGGGAGGTTTGCCAATCCATAGCAAACCGGTTCAACCGGGTCATTGTAATCCGTATACCATCCCCGGCAAACTCCCGCCCCACCACCTTTTGGGCCAATATCTTTTCCAGCAACGATACCGCCAGATCCTGATTAAATGGGAGCAACCGCTCTTCCGCCGCCGCCCGGTCGCCTCCGTTCATCACGGCCACCAGGATCAGTCCGGCCAATATGCCTCGAAGCATCCGCCGAATGGGTTTAATATGTTCCAAAGACTACCACCTCATAATTTAGAACGCCTTTAATTCCGTTCCGCCAATATTCCACATCAAAACGGATTTACCTTTAAGTAATTCCATACATTTCAGGCAAAAGCCCTTTACTCTCAGGACCACTGTGATACAATGAAAAGGAAAACATTGTTAAACAGGAGGAAAAGCCATGACTGAAAGCATTCGGCAAATTGCCGTCCGCATCCGCGAAGTCCGGGAAAACAGCGGTTTGAGTCCGGACGATGTAGCGGTTGAATTGAAGATATCCCCCGAAATATACCGGCAATATGAAGCCGCCGAGCGGGATATTTCCCATCAGCACACTTTATGAGATGGCCCGGATTTTCCATGTGGATCTCACCGAATTGCTCACCGGTACCTCCCCCAAACTGCACAGTTTTTGTCTGGTAAGAGAAGGAGAAGGCGTCCAAGTGGAGCGCTACCCGGGCTATAAATTTGAAAGCCTGGCGTTTAACTTCATCAATAAAAAAATTGAACCCCTCCTGGTCACCGTCGAACCGGAAAACCAAAACCATATCAGCTTGGTAACCCACGACGGACAGGAGTTCAATTATGTATTGGAAGGGACCATTAGAGTGATTTTAGGCGGACATGAAATCGAAATGAAACGCGGGGATGCGCTTTATTTCGACCCTGCGATTCCCCACGGCCAAATCGCAGTGAACGATACAGCCAAATTCCTTACGATTATCCTGCACAAGTAATAATACATTGATATAAGGAGCATACCACCGATGTTAGAGAAATTTCTTCCACGTCAACACTTCGATTCATATGAAGACTTCAAAGCCAATTACCGGGTTAATATCCTCGATAACTTTAATTTCGCTTACGATGTCGTCGATGACTGGGCTGAAACCCGGCCGGAAAAAACCGCTTTAGTATGGTGCAATGACCATGGCGAAGAGCGGATTTTTTCATTTGGCCAACTGAAACAGTTAAGCAATCAGGCAGCCAACTTTTTTAAATGTTACGGTATCCGCAAAGGCGATCCCGTCCTCCTGTTGCTCAAACGCCGCTGGCATTATTGGGTCTGCATGTTGGGCCTTCACAAACTGGGCGCCATTGCCATCCCTGCGACCATCCAACTGACCAAAAAAGATATTGTCTACCGTAACAATACGGCTTCGGTAAAAATGATCGTTTCCATCGACGAACCGGATATCGTCTGCAATATCGAAGCGGCGCTCCCCGTGAAGGCTGGATCAACTTCGATGCGGAACTCCGAAACGCTTCCCCTGTTTGGGAGCGACCTACGGGAAACGAATCCGCCGGCGGCGAAGACCCTATGTTGATGTATTTCACCTCCGGCACCACCGGTATGCCCAAGATCGTATTGCATGATTTCAATTATCCCCTGGGCCATATTGTCACTGCCCGTTACTGGCAGAGACTGCCCGAAGAAGGCTTACATCTTACCGTCGCCGAAACCGACTGGGCCAAAGCCGCCTGGGGAAAACTTTACGGCCAGTGGCTCTGCGGTGTAAGCATATTTGTTTATGACATGGATAAATTCGTCCCCGACCGCTTACTGCGGATGATCGAAAAATACCGGGTCACTTCTTTTTGTGCGCCGCCCACCATTTACCGGTTTTTTATCAAAGAAAATCTCCGCCAATACAATTTAAGCAGTATCAAAACGGCCTGTACCGCCGGGGAACCCTTAAATCCCGAAGTATTCAATCAGTTTAAAGAAGCCACCGGTCTGGATATTATCGAAGGTTTCGGCCAAACCGAATCCACCGTCTTATGTGCCAATTTCCCATGGTTCCCTTCCAAACCGGGATCCATGGGCAAACCGTCACCCCTTTACGACCTGGATATCGTGGACGAATCCGGCCGTTCCTGTCCACCCGGCGTCGAAGGAAATATCGTCATTCGAAACTTGGACAAGTTCACCCCGCCGGGCCTTTTCAAAGGATATTACCGCGACCAGGCTGCTACCAACCGAGTTTGGCACGACGGGATGTATAATACCGGCGATGTGGCTTGGAAAGACGAAGACGGTTTCTTTTGGTATGTGGGCCGCTCTGACGATGTGATCAAATGTTCCGGTTACCGGATCGGCCCTTTCGAAGTGGAAAGCGCTTTAATGGAACATCCTGCCGTCTTGGAATGTGCCGTCACCGCGGCTCCCGATCCCATCCGCGGTCAAGTGGTGAAAGCCACCATCGTTCTGGCCAAAGGATGGGAAGGCAGCGAACAGTTGGTTAAAGAATTGCAAGATTATGTGAAACACGCCACTGCTCCCTACAAGTACCCGCGTATCGTGGAATTTGTCGACGAACTGCCTAAAACCATCAGCGGCAAAATTCGCAGAGTGGAGATTCGGGAAAATGATGCTTTAAAATAGTAATCCAGGGCCCAGGACCTCATACCCTTACCGTTAACTGCGCACTACGTACCGTGAATTGTGCCCCTGTGTACTATGCACCCGAAATGTCTTATCTTTACTAAACCGTTAAAGTGAAGTAAAATAGCTATGGTACGTCCAATTAACATTTAAAAATTAAGGAGGTTGGCTTGACGTGAAAAAATACATAACGCTTTTGCTCATACTCTGCCTTGCCATAGTACTGGCCGCCGGTTGCAACAAATCCAGCGGCGATCAATCTTGGGAAAACGTCGAAAAGAAAGGCGAATTTGTGTTGGGCCTGGATGACAGCTTCCCGCCCATGGGATACAGGGATGAAAACGGCGAAATCGTCGGTTTTGATGTGGACATCGCCAAAGAAGTCTGTTCCCGCCTGAATATCGAGCTGAAACTGCAGCCGATTAACTGGGACGCCAAAGAACAGGAACTCAATTCCGGCAAGATCGATTGTATTTGGAACGGTTTTACCATTACCGAAGAACGCAAAAAGAAATTGCTCTTTACGGAACCGTACATGAAAAACCGCCAGGTACTCATCGTCAATGCCAACGCTCCATACAACAGCCTGTCCGACCTGAAAGGCAAAAAACTGGGATTGCAAGCCGGTTCCAGTGCTGCCGATGCATTGAACAGCGCTCCTGATTTTAAGGACTCATTAAAAGAAGTCATTGAATTCGATGATAACATGACGGCATTGATGGACCTGGAAAAGGGCGGTATCGATGTGGTTTTAATGGATGAAATCGTCGCTCGCTTCTACATTCAAAACAAAGGCAAAGAATATCGGGTCCTTGACCAAGAACTGGCCAGCGAAGAATATGGCATCGGCTTCCGGAAAAACGATGAAAAACTGATGTCCAAAATCCAAGAAACGTTGAAAGAAATGGCCAAAGACGGCACATTAGCCGAAATCTCCAACAAATGGTTCGCCAAAGATATTACCACCGTTACCGCTGAGTAAGCCGGAATTAGGAATCAGGCTGGCGTCACACTCGCCGGCCTGTTCTTTTATACATTATACGTTTAAGGAGTACACCATGGAATGGACGAACTTCATTAGATTGCTCAATCTCCTCTTCAACGGCGCCTTAACATCCATTCAGCTTTTCTTCTATACACTCTTGTTCTCGCTGCCGCTGGGGTTGGCGGTGGCTTTGGGGCGAATGTCTAAACGGCCCTACATTCGCGGCCCCATCAAATTTTATATTTTGATTATGCGCGGTACTCCTCTGCTGTTACAGATTATTTTCGTCTATTTTGCCCCTTCGTTTATGTTACCGGAAGGGTTCCGAATCAATCTGGATCGGTTCGTTGCGGCCGTTATTGCATTTTCTCTCAATTATGCCGCCTACTTTGCCGAAATCTACCGGGGCGGCATCGAATCCATTCCTCAGGGACAATACGAGGCAGCGGCTGTGTTGGGCTTCACCAAATCCCAGACCTTCTTCCGGATTATTCTGCCTCAAGTAATCAAACGGATTCTCCCGCCCATCAGCAACGAAGTGATTACTCTGGTTAAAGATACCGCTTTAATTCAAATCTTGGGTATCTCCGAACTGTTCCGGGTAGCCAAAAACGAATCCTCCCGACTCTTCTCCACCCTCCCACTGTTCGTTGCAGGCCTGTTCTACCTGGCGATGAACTGGGTGGTCACCCGGCTGTTCCACCTGGCCGAGAAGAAATTAAGCTACTATAAATGATGGAGTGTCAATCATGCAAATTTTACACGTTGAAAATCTCCGTAAATCTTTTGACGGGAAGACCATTCTTTCAAACGTTTCGTTGGAAATCAGCAAAGGTGAGGTCATCGCGGTCATCGGGCCTTCCGGCTCCGGCAAAAGCACCCTGCTCCGCTGCCTGACCCTGCTGGAAAAGATCGACCAGGGAAAAATCACCGTGGAAGGCGATGTTATGGTGGATAGCCCCCATGGACACCCGCGTTATGCCCCGGAAGAAACTTTGCGCAAAATTCGCTTAAAATTGGGGATGGTTTTCCAAAACTTCAACCTCTTCCCCCATTTCTCGGTTTTACAGAATATTACCGAAGCACCGGTCCATGTGGCCGGAGTCCCTTATGAAGTCGCCAAAGCCAATGCCCTGGAACTCCTGGAAAAGATCGGTCTGGCCGATAAAGCCGACGCTTACCCTTACCAGCTTTCCGGCGGCCAAAGTCAACGGGTGGCCATCGCCCGGGCCCTGGCCATGAAACCGGATGTCCTTTTCTTTGACGAGCCCACCTCCGCCTTGGACCCGGAGCTCACCGGGGAGGTTCTCAAAGTCATCCGGGCCCTGGCCGCCGAACATATGACCATGATGGTGGTGACGCACGAGATGGCCTTCGCCCGGGATGTGGCCGATCGGGTCATCTTCATGGACAACGGGCAGATTATCGAAACCGGTACTCCGGAGCAAATTTTTCTCAATCCCACCAACGAACGGACCAAAACTTTCCTGCAACGGTTTTCAGAAAACGGATAACACAAAACACTGCCAAAGCAGTGTTTCTTTTTTTAACATTAAAAATTATTTAAAAGTAATTTCATGGAAAAAGGAAAAATTTTACATTTATCCAATAGTCGGCGAAGGGTATTTATCCATTGTCACACGTCATTGGAGAGTGATAATAACAAATGTATTATCATATTATTTGGGACTTTGACGGTACCCTCTTTGACACTTATCCGCTCATGACCATCGCATTTGCAAAAACATTAGAAACAGAAGGATACAGCGAAAACCCGGCCCAAATCATGGAATTGATGAAAGTATCCGAATTGCATCTGTTGGAATACTGCAAAAATAAATATGGAACCGAAGAGGATTTTAAATATCGCTATGACCGAATAAGAAAGGAAATGTATAAAAATATCAGACCCTTCCCGGAAATCCCCGGTATTTGTAAAGCTATCTACTTATCAGGAAAAATGAACTATCTCTACACCCACAGAAGCCACTCAGCCATTGATATTTTAAAAAACAACAACCTCCATATTTATTTCAAAGACTTTATCACCAGAGAGAATCATTTCAAACGCAAACCGGCACCCGACGCCCTCCTCTATCTCATCGAAGAACACCGGATGAACAAAGACGAAATATTAATGATCGGCGACAGGACTATCGACATCCTGGCTGCCAAAAACGCAGGGATTAAAGGATGTTATTTTAATGAAGACCGGACGGGAAAATGCGATTTGGCAGATTATACGATTTACGATTTTAAAGAGTTATATGAGATCATCGGATTAAACAAACTACAATACCTATGATACTTTTATCGTTCGAATCCTGCTTTTAAATATTTATATTTAAACAAACAAAAACACCGCAGAAGCGATGTTTTTAAAATCTATTTCAATATTTATAGGCCATAAAGAAAGCCAAAAACAAAGTTTACACATTAAACCTAAACAGCGTCACGTCGCCGTCCTGCATCACATAATCCTTTCCTTCCAGCCGGACCAGGCCTTTCTCCTTGGCTGCATTATACGAACCACAGGCCATCAGGTCATCGAAACTGACGATCTCCGCCCGGATAAACCCCCGTTCGATGTCGGAGTGAATTTTTCCGGCCGCCTGCGGAGCCTTGGTCCCCTTTGTAATGGTCCAGGCCCGGACTTCGTCTTTTCCGGCAGTAAGGAAACTGATCAAGCCCAACAATTTATAACTTTTCTTGATTAACCGGTCCAAGCCGGACTCGGTGACTCCAAGTTCTTTCAGGTATTCCAGGCGATCCGCTTCATCCAGTTGGGCGATTTCTTCTTCGATACGGGCCGAGATCAAGATCATCTCCGCCTTCTCTTTGTGGACGATCTCTTCAAGTTGACGGACATATACATTGTCCTTTCCCCCATTGGCCAAATCGGATTCATTGACATTGGCCGCATAGATCACCGGTTTATCCGTTAACAGGAACGCCTGCCGGACGATGGAACGTTCCTCGTCGCTGAAAGAAAGCGCCCTAACCGGTTGCTCGTTTTCAAGAGCGGCTTTAATCCGCTCATAAACATCCATTTCTGCTTGGAATTGCGCCCGTAACTTGGGATCCGGCGTTTTCAACGAACGGGTCGTCTTGTCTATCCGTTTCTCGATAGTCTCCAGATCCGCAAAGATCAACTCCAAATTGATGGTTTCCACATCCCGTTTGGGGTTCACCGACCCCTCCACATGGACGATATTGGGGTCTTCAAAACACCGGACCACATGGACGATAGCATCCACTTCCCGGATATTGGCAAGGAATTTATTGCCCAAACCTTCTCCCCGACTGGCACCTTTCACCAATCCGGCAATATCCACAAATTCAATGGCGGCATGGGTCACCTTCTCCGGATGATACATTTCCGCCAATTTATTCAAGCGTTCATCAGGAACCGCTACGATTCCCACATTGGGGTCAATGGTACAAAAAGGGTAATTAGCGCTCTCCGCGCCTGCTTTGGTTATCGCATTAAACAACGTGCTTTTGCCGACATTCGGCAATCCGACAATTCCCAGTTTCAATGTCAGGCCATCCCTTCACTTAACATCAAATAACTTGCCTCAGTTATTATAAATGAATCCTTCTCCAAATACAAATCATATTTTTTGAAAGATCTCTTCGAACAGCAAAGCGATTTGAGCATCGATGGAAGCCCCCTGGCGGATAATGGCCGCCAACTCCCCGTTATCCAGCCAAATCCCATGGTCCGGGCAACGATCCATGGTCACCGGTTCTTTCAAATCCCATACCAACTTTTCCATCTCTTTTTGACAAATCGGGCATTTCAAACGGCGCTCCGTGGATTCTTCCGCGGGGATTAATTCCGTCAGCCATACCATCCCTTTGGAATAATCCTCCATCAACTTTTCCAATTCCCCGATATCCAGCCACACACCGCCGCATGAAAAACAGTGGTCGATTTCTGTGTTGTCCAGTTCCAACACGATCATCGCCGTTCCGCATTGAGGACAAATCATGGTATCCCTCCCGTAATGAACTTTCATGAAATCCATCCATGAAATTATTGAGGAATATTCCATCTTAACAAAGGCATTTCTTCCTGTAATTTCATTCCGGAGGTAATAAATTACCCGTTGCCCAATATCTCCCGCAAGGCATCGACATCTTTCAATTGGATGGACGAACGGTGAAAATCGATGATTCCTTCATCCCGCAAACGGCACATTTCCCGGGAAAGCGAAGGGCGGGTAATATTTAAAAAATCAGCCAACTCATTTCTGTTCATCGGAAGCAAAAACGTGGACTGTCCGGTCTGAGCGTGCTGTTCCAATAAAAAGGTGGCGATCTTCTCCCGCACGCTCTTTATGGACAGATACTCCAATTTTTTATTGAGGAGCAGCGCCTTATTGGAAAAGATTTTCAACATATTTATAATCAATAGCCGATGGCTGATACATTGTTGTTCACAATTGCCGATGATCTTTTCGGGATCCAGAAAAAAAACCGTGGTATCCGTCTGGGCCATCACCGTCGCCGGCCACACCCCTTTTCCTGAAAACGCGGCCATTTCCCCGAACATCTCACCGGGGCCTAACAGCGACAAAATATTTCTGTTTCCGGCCAAGTCTTCTTTGGCCACTGTCACTGTTCCGGAAAGGACGATCCCGATCCCCCGGAATGGTTCCCCAGCAATAGCAATAAAAGAATTTCTAGGATAATGTTCAATCTCCGGGCGGAGACACTCCAACATCACCTGCAACCCATCTTCAGGTATCTGAGCAAATAAATCCATGGTTTGCAACAACGACAGCCATTTTTTCATCATTTTACTCACTCCGACCGTTGGTAACCTATGTTACCGATTTTATAGCTTGATTATATTACACTTAAAGCGCAAAGACAAATAACGATTTGTAGATTAGGAGGTTACCATGAAACGGAAAATTGTTAAAATAGACGAATCCAAATGCAACGGCTGCGGACTTTGCATCACCAGTTGCCACGAAGGGGCACTGCAGCTGGTAAACGGAAAGGCCAAGCTCGTTTCCGATGCTTGCTGCGACGGACTGGGTGCCTGTCTGCCGGAATGTCCGGTTGGCGCCATTACCATTGAAGAACGGGAAGCCGAACCTTTCAACGAAGACTTGGTTAAGAGCCGGATGGCAGAAACACACCAACCATCGAATTTGCCCTGTGGTTGCCCCGGTTCCCACGCCCGGACCCTTGTCAAAAAAGAATCTGCGGCAGACGCTCACCCGGCCGCATCGGTTTCCAACGTCTCTCAATTGCGTCAATGGCCATGCCAGATTCAACTGGTACCGGTTAATGCCCCGTACTTCGACAACGCCCATCTGCTGATCGCAGCTGATTGTACTGCTTATGCGTATGCCAACTTCCACCAAGAATTCATGCGGAACAAAATCACGCTCATCGGCTGCCCCAAGTTAGATGACGCCAATTATGCCGAAAAACTGACGGCCATTTTGAATGCCCATCCCATTAAAAGCGTCACCGTCGTCCGGATGGAAGTCCCCTGCTGCGGAGGTATCGTCAACGCCGTCAAAACGGCCTTAGCCAATTGCAACACAATGATCCCTTGGCGCGTCGTCACCATCAGCACAGATGGAGAGATTCTGGAAGATTAAGTTGACAGTGGGCAGTTGACTGTGGACAGAGACTGGCACACAGTACACAGTTCACAGTGGACAGTTTAAAGTGTGAGATTTTTAAGTTTTGTCTTTTTCCTTTACACTTGAATCTTTTCACTTATTAATTTTTTCTGTATTCTGCCTAACACTTTGGGACTGTCAACTATACACCGTCTCAACTGTCAACTGATTAAAACCCAATACCTATAACAATTCTTTTCCAAGCATTAAATAACCAAATATAGGAGGAATGATCAATGAGTATGTTTTGTTTTCAGTGCGAACAAACCGCAGGAGGAAAAGGCTGTACAAAAATCGGCATTTGTGGCAAGCAACCGGATGTCGCCAATAAACAAGACGAATTAACCGGTGCTCTGGTCGGCTTGGCTCGGGCGGCTCAAGGCAAGGCTCCCGGAAAGAAAGCCACAGAGTTAATGCTGCAAGGTCTGTTCACCACCATCACCAATGTTAACTTCGACTATCATCGCATCGAAACGTTAATCCGGGAGGTCCGTGCCGAAAAAGAAACTTTGGGTGGGGCCGAAGACTTTGACTATGCCGCCTTATGGCAAGGCGATACCGACATCGTATCGTTACGCTCAACCCTCCTTTTGGGTATTCGCGGCATGGCAGCATATGCTTGGCACGCTTATATCCTGGGAAAAGAAGACTGTGAAGTGAACGACTGGTTCTTCAAAGGAATGAGGGCTTTGGGCGAAGACCATTCCGTCGATACCTGGCTGGATCTGCTGATGGAATTCGGCCGCATCAATTTGAAATGCATGGCTTTATTGGATGAGGCCAATACTTCAACCTACGGCCATCCCGTTCCCACCAAAGTCACTACGGTTATCGAACCTGGACCGTTTATTGTCATCAGCGGCCATGATCTGCACGATCTTAAGCAACTCCTGGAACAGACGGCCGGTAAAGGCATTAATATTTACACCCACGGCGAGATGCTGCCGGCTCACGGTTACCCGGAACTGAAAAAATACCCGCACTTAAAAGGAAACTTCGGCACCGCTTGGCAAAATCAACAGAAGGAATTTGACGGCATTCCTGCGCCGATCCTTTTCACTACCAATTGTCTGATGCCGCCGAAACCCTCCTATGCCGACCGGGTTTTCACCACGGCAGTCGTTGGGTTCCCCGGACTGCAACACATTCCGGATCAGGATGGCCGGAAAGACTTCACTCCGGTCATTGAAAAAGCGCTGGAATTGGGCGGCTGGACGGAGACTAAGCAACTAACCGGCATCAACGGCGGAACCGAATTAATGACCGGTTTTGGCCGAAACACCGTTTTAAACGTGGCAGACAAAGTGATTGACGCCGTCAAATCCGGTGCAATCAAGCACTTCTTCCTGGTCGGTGGCTGCGACGGCGCCAAACCCGGGCGTAACTACTACACCGAATTTGTCCAAAAGACGCCTAAAGATACCATTATATTGACCTTGGCTTGCGGTAAATATCGCTTCAACGATCTGGATCTGGGAACCATCGACGGACTCCCCAGGATCATGGATATGGGTCAATGCAACGACGCTTACTCAGCCATCCAAGTAGCTCTGGCTCTTGCCAACGCATTTAACTGCACCGTCAATGACCTGCCGTTAACACTGGTCCTGTCATGGTACGAACAGAAAGCTGTATGCATTTTGCTCACCCTGCTGGCATTGGGCGTGAAAAACATTTACCTGGGACCGAGCCTGCCGGCTTTCATCTCCCCCGCGGTCCTCAATGTCTTGGTCGAGAAGTTCGGAATTACTCCGATTTCCACTCCGGAGGCCGACCTTCAAAAGATTTTAGGTTAACGGTTGACACTCAACATTATAAAACCGGGAGCATCCCTCAGGGATGCTCCCTTTTGTTCTTCCTTCGTTACTTTCAATATTACATATGAGCGTCATACAAATTGTAAAGCTGAATATAATGACTTATGATAGACAAGCAAATTTCAGGCAGC
>JAKOSX010000057.1 GCA_029776595.1 Bacillota bacterium
CAGCCTGTTATGGTGGCAATGGTCCGGCGGCGCATGGCGGAAAGAGCTGCGGCGGGAATATCTGTATTTAAAACGATACGGCAGACACTGGCAGATCAAAAAACGCTATCAACACCCAAAATAAAACGAAGGCGAACCTGTCCCTTTCGCCTTCGGCAGCTTTATCGTCGCGACGTTTAATCGCCTAAATGTTTATTTAAAATCATCTGACGGCTACTGCGGTTCACCGGATCGATCATCTTAACCATCAGAGAAATCCGGTTGTCCGAATTTAAAAGCGCCCAATACGTCCGGGCGTTTTCTTCAAGGGAATCAAACAAGGGAACCGGATAGGGCTCGCCCCGGAACGAAGGCAGCGGATTGCCGTCGTTTTCATAGGTGTGAATACAGTGGCCGATGCCGGGAATGGCCGTCTCATATTTGTAATAATTGCGCTGGCATCCGGCAGGATTCCCCTCTACTGCTTTCAAAATGGCCAATTGATACGCAACCCGGGGATTGTCCAAATCGATGAGTCCGGAGATCCGGGGCGTATAATTGGGCGCATCCGGTTCGAAGGTCCTGGTGTCAAGCGCCGCCTCAAAGGTACCGCCCTGAGACAGATGAGTGTATATCGTATCGGTCTGATCGCCGTTGGTCACGATATGCGCATTTTTAAACACCCGGACCGGGTAATAAATGATGAGGGACGGATCTTCCACTTTGCTTTCATCGAAAGCTTTGGTTTTGACGCTGTCGCCCTCCGCCTCAAAAATCCGGTTCCGACTGTTGGCGCTGCGGCCCATAATCCAATAAATCTGGACCAGTGACTTCCCATCGGGACTTTGCCCCAATACGATTCCGCGGCCGGGATAAGGATTGGCCTTCAATTTCTCCATATTTTGCCCTGCCAGTTCAAGTAGGGACATGATAATCGACCTCCACCTAAGATTTCAAATCTGGCTTCACAAACATGGCCCTGGGTTATGGGTCCTGGGTTATGGGTTTTAGATGGAACGCATTGCGTTCCCACCGAAACCCAATACCTCGTACCTAGCACCTATTACCCAGTTAAGTAACATATCAGTGATGGAACAACCGTAACCCGTTAAAGACCATTACCATGCCGTATTCGTTACAGGCGGCGATGACGGCATCATCCCGCAGAGAGCCGCCGGGCTGTACGATGTATTTCACGCCGCTTTTGGCTGCTCGGTCAATGTTGTCCCGTTGTGGGAAGAAGGCATCGGACCCCAAGGCAACATCGGTCATCTTGGCCAACCAGGCTTTCTTCTCGTTCATGCTCAGCCGGGCCGGAATCTTTTCAAAAACTCCCCCCCATTGCTGCATCTCTTCTTCCGACGTGTCTTCCCGGAGGAATTGGTCGATGGCAATATCCTTTTCCGTCCGAGACACCCCTTCTTTAAACGGCAGGTCAAGGACGGCCGGATGCTGCCGAAGGAACCACAGATCCGCCTTTTCGCCGGCCAGCCGGGTACAGTGAATCCGGGACTGCTGTCCGGCCCCGCAGCCGATGACCTGGCCGTCACTGACGTAACAGACGGAGTTGGATTGGGTATATTTTAAGGTGATCATTGCAATGATCAGATCCCGGACCGCCGATTCAGGCAGGTTCTTATTTTCCGTCACGATATTCTTCAGGTAACTTTCATCCGGTACAACATTGTTCCGTTTTTGTTCAAAGACGATCCCGAAAACCTCTTTATGTTCTATCTCTCCCGGCTGATAATCCGGATCGATCTTAATCACGTTATAAGCCCCTTTTTTCTTCTTCTTCAACACTTCAAGGGCTTCCGGCGCATAGTCCGGGGCGATAATGCCGTCCGACACCTCTTTGGCGATTAATTGGGCCGTCGCCAAATCCACGGTATCGCTGATGGCGATCCAATCCCCAAAGGAAGAAACCCGATCGGCCCCCCGGGCCCGGGCATAAGCCGCCGCCACCGGCGAAAGCTCCATTCCTTCAACGAAATAAGCCTTTTTCAAACTGTCGCTCAGCGGAAGCCCAACAGCTGCACCGGCCGGACTGACATGTTTGAACGATGCGGCCGCCGGAAGCTTCAACACGGCTCTGAGCTCTTTCACCAATTGCCAGCTGTTGAAAGCGTCCAACAGGTTGATATACCCGGGATTCCCGTTAAGAATCTCAATGGGAAGGTGGCCGTCGTTCACATAAATCCGGGCCGGATTTTGATGCGGGTTGTTACCGTACTTCAAGATAAGTTCTTTTGGTTTCATGGTCATCCTCCGTCAATTTTTTCATAAAAAAACCTGGGTATCCCATTCATTGTACCCAGGCGGTCGGCTTGATGAACCCCATACTCCCTGTGGTGAACTCCACTTCCGCCAGTCGTATGGGATCTTCGATCAATTGTCAAATGAAACATTTCCTATCCAATATTATAGTATAAACGACCGAACAATGCCTGTCAATAAAGCATTTTCTCCCCTTTGAAGCCCGTTTGTCCTAAAATTTTGGCGATGTAAAAAGGGACGAATTAGTCCAAAACAAAATTCAAATTTGTACACAAAGGCAGAATGTGTTAAAATTGAATAAAAATGAATAATTATTTCAAATTCTCCGAAGTCCCTGAAGTCCCTGAGATTAACGGGAAGGAGTAAACTGCATGGCAGCACAAAATATTACGTATTTAAATCCATCCAATTCGTTTTTATTTGGCCATGATATCCGAACCGGCCATTTTAGCATGCGGGGCTGCCATTTTCACAGCCGGTATGAAATCTATTATCTGGTCTCCGGCGAACGGTTCTATTTCATTCACGACCGGACGTATCTGGTTCAAAAAGGCGATCTGGTCTTGATCAGCCCCTATGTGATCCATAAAACGGTGGATACGGGCAAACCCCACCATGAACGGTACTTAATCGAATTCGACCAGCGGTTTGTTAGCAACCCGATTCATAACGGCTTACAAAGCATCGAAACCCTTTTTAAAAACCGCCATGTCATCCGGTTGGCTCCCAAAGACAGGCATACCATCGAGCGGATTTTTGAGAATATGCTGGACGAAGTCCAACAGAAAGGGCTGGACTATGAAGTCCAACTCCAATCATTGCTGCAACAGCTGCTAATCTATGCCGCCCGGAACCTGGACTTGTCCGACACCCGCCAACAGCATATTAGCCAAACCCATGCGAAAGTATCGGAAATCGTGAAATACATCAACACGCATTATACCGAGGACCTGACCCTGGTCTCCGTCGCCGAGCAGTTCGAGATCAGCCATTTTTACCTGAGTCGCCTCTTTAAGGCCGTCACCGGCTTCGCCTTTATCGAATATTTGAACAGCATCCGCATTAAAGAAGCCCAACGCCTGCTACGGGAGACCAACGAAAAAGTCCAGGCCATCGCCAACGCAGTCGGCTTCGTCAACCAATCCCATTTCGGCCGGATCTTCAAAGAAATCACCGGCACATCGCCGCTACAGTACCGGAAGGAATTGCAGAAGAAAAAAGATTAAACCAAAAGACAACCGCCATTACGGCGGCTGTCTTTTTTGCTGATTTCACTAAAGCAATTTTAAAAAATATTATCTACAAGATAAATTCTGGTATCAACAGAAGTCACATAAATCAAACAAATTTGTTTATCGTCAGGTTTCCAAAAAATAGAACTTACATTACCTTCAATATCCGATGGAATTTTAATTATATCAATTTTCTTAGTCCTTAAATTCATTACGGCCAGATTTCCTTTGTACCCATAACCAATATATTTACTATTATTTGAAAAACTAACCGTACTCCCACCAACACTTTTTGAGGTAAAAATCATTTTAACATCACTATGATTCCATTCATAAAGATACATATCACAATCATAAACAAAATCGAAAGCATAAATTAAATTCAAAACGCAAATAAATCTTCCATCTCGACTAATTTTTACATCTCCAAAACCTATTTTGGATGATGATAATGATTTCTTTAAATTTTTGTACGAAATATACAAATTACTTAAATTGCCATTTTTAACAACAAACAATTCGTATCCCTGTTGTAAATTTTTAGTCCTTTTAAAAGTTCCATCATCATTCAGTTCTACTGTAGAATGAAAACTTTGTGAATAATCTTTTATCCGCGTTGGCA
>JAKOSX010000058.1 GCA_029776595.1 Bacillota bacterium
GCATGCAGCACGATGGTGGTTCGTTTGCCTTCCCGGATGTCGGAACCCACCGCTTTTCCCAACAATTTTTCATCGCCGACGATGCCCAAAATATCATCCTGCAATTGAAAAGCCGTACCGCACTGCCGGGCAAACCGTCCGATGGACCGGACCAAACCGTTTTCCGCGGCAGACTGCCCCAAACCGATGGAAGCTCCGGCAATGCCGCAAAACTCATATAAGACCCCGGTTTTCAACTCCAACATCGCAAGAACGTCCGCTTCCGTCAGTTCGTTGACGGGCTTGGCCGCATACATCACATCCAACGCCTCGCCGGCCACCAGTCCGTTGGTCAGGTCATTTTCCATTCGGCCGATGAGGTCCAGGACCACCGGGACCGGAACCCCCAGGTGAATTGAATCCAGTAACAACCGGACCGCCCAGGCGTGTTGCAGATCCCCGGTCAAAATCGCCACGTTTCTTCCCAAGTCTTTGGCCTCATTGGGCAAATATCCCCATTCGATGGCTTTCAGGCGATATTCTTCATGAATGGTCGGAAATCCCCGCCGTTTGGAATCATTATCGATAATGTCATCATGGACCAATGTCCATGTATGATAGACCTCCACCGCAGCTGCAGCCAACTTGGCCTTTTCCTCCGCGCCGCCGACGGCCCCGCAACTAAAAAAAACTACGCCGGGCCGGAAACGTTTCGCCGGCCGGCTCAAGTAAGAATATACCGCATCCCGCAGTTGTTCCGGCTTAAAACTCTCCCGGTATTGCTCCTGATAAAAGACTTCATCCACGATCCGTGCGCAACGTTTGAGCTCTTCAAAAAACAGATTCCGTTCCAAAACCTAATCCTCCTCTGTGTTTGTGCGAAACGGGCCGATTTTCGGTTCATTTCCTTCAAATCCCAACAGGATTTGGAGACGGCCTTCAGCGGCATCCAATTTACCCGTACAATATTTTGCCAATTTGACTCCTTCTTCAAACAATGCCAAACTTTCCTCCAGGGGTAATTCGCCGGTTTCCAGGCGCCCCACGATCTCCTCCAAACGGGCAACCGCCTCTTCATAGCTGCGTTCCGCCGCATTACCCTCTATGATTTCACTCATATGTTTCTTCCTCCTTATTCAGGACTTGGCAATGTAACGAACCTTTGGCCAGCTTTACCCGGATCTTCGCACCGACCTCCACTTGATCGGAACGATTGAGAAAACGCCCGTCATCCGTTTGGGCAATGGCATACCCCCGCTGCAACGTGGCTAAAGGACTTAAAGCATCCAATTTCCCCAACAATCGATAAAAGCGTTCCCGCTTCATCCGGACGGTTTGAGTTCCCAAACGGGTTAACCGTTCGGTCAGCCAGTCCAGATCCTGACGCCTCCGGTTCAATGCATAATAAGGATCGACCAACACCCGGCTCTGGGCCAATTTCCGTAACTCCTGCCGCCTATTTTGAAGGGAGCGGCGGACGGCCTGGTACAGCTGCTGAGTCAGTCCATTCAGCGTTCGAGTCAGGCTTTCCTGGTCCGGAACGGCCAATTCCGCAGCTGCCGACGGCGTCGGCGCCCGCAGATCGGCTACAAAATCCGCAATGGTAAAATCCGTCTCATGGCCCACCGCCGAGATGATGGGCTTGGGAAAATCGGCAATGGCCCGGGCCAACCGTTCGTCATTGAAGGCCCACAATTCTTCGATGGACCCGCCGCCCCGACCGATGATCACCAAATCCAAATGCTGAAACTTGGCCGCATCCTCCAAAGCCTTAATGAGACTGGCAGGGGCGTCTTCCCCTTGTACCAGAGCAGGAAATATCAAGATGTCCAGATTCGGGCGGCGACGGCGCAGGATCTTGATCATATCCTGCACAGCGGCACCCGTCGGCGAGGTAATCAAACCAATCTTTTGCGGCAGCGGAGGCAACGGACGTTTGCGTTTGGGGTCAAACAACCCCTCCTCTTCCAATCGGCGTTTCAGACGCTCAAAGGCCTGAAACAGGTCGCCCAACCCGTCGGACTCCATCTGCTCCACATAGAGTTGATAATTGCCGGCTTTTTCATAAACCGACATCCGCCCGGTCACCGAAACGGCTTGTCCGTTTTCGGGACGAAACGTGAGCAACCTGGCCTGATTACGGAACATCACACAGGACAACCGGGCATTCTCATCTTTTAACGTGAAATATAAATGGCCGGACGTATGAGCGGTAAAATTGGAAATTTCGCCTTTGATCCAAACCCCGTCCAAAGACACGTTCTCTTCGATCAATCGCTTCAATGCATATGTAAGCGCTGTTACCGTCAGATATTGGGGAGACACGTTTTCCTCCGGTTCATGATACATTCGGATCTGGGATTCTACGTCATGGTACACGGCACACAGTTCATCGATCACGACACAAATCGGGTACGGGGTTCGAGGCCCTAGGTCCCGGGTTATGGTGGGAACGCATCCGCGTTCCTTCCGATATCTAGAACCTTATATCTAATGCCTAGCGCCCAGTACCTAATACCATTCCCTACGACCCATTCTTACACTATTCCATAATCTTTACTTAAAATCCTGCCAAAATTCGATTTATCCCGGCATATACTGAAAGGTCCGGAAACGGAACATCAAAAAAACCGGTTACAACAGCAACCGGTTCCATTTCCGTCTTTAGGGTAACGGTTTGACTTCCACCCGGGCTCCGAGCCTTTCCAGTTCCTTTCGCAACCTTTCGGCAGCTTCAAAGGTCAAATCGGTAAAAGTGGTCCATTCTTCATTTTCGGCCTTATGTGAGAAAACGATCCCCTCTTCGCTGGAACTCCGGAAATTCCGGATGACCCGTTGGACATCCCGGCTTTTCGGCCCGGCATCGATCAACGTGAGTTCATATAAAACCTTGTCCTCCGCAACGCTTCGCAAAGCCACGGCATGTTCAGAGGATTCCGCCGAATATGGGGCCGCCAGGTGCGAAACCTTATCCTGTGGCGAACGGACGCTGCTCTGATAGCTCACTGCGGCCACAGCGGCAATGATTAAAACCGCCAATGAACAGGC
>JAKOSX010000059.1 GCA_029776595.1 Bacillota bacterium
ATTCAGAACAGTCTGATTCGCTTGCGGCTTCCCCGAATGGGAGAAATCCTCGAAAGCGTGATGCAGGCGGCCCAGGAGAAGCAAAAAAGCTATCTGTCCTTTCTGGACGACCTTTTGGAAGAAGAGATTGCCTGCCGGGAACAGCGCCGCGTGGAGACATCCGTCAAGATCTCCGGTCTTCCTTTTATCAAAAGTATAGACGAGTTTGATTTTACTTTCCAACCGGGGCTGGATCGTCAGCGGGTTATGTCCCTGTTCGATCTTACGTTTATCCGTCAAAAAGGCAATGTGATCTTTCTGGGGCCTCCCGGCGTAGGGAAGACCCATCTGGCCGTTGCCTTGGCTCTTAAGGCCTGCCAGGCTGGAATGAGCATCTATTTTACCACGATGGAAGACCTGATTGGTAAATTGAAAAAAGATTGCGGCGCTGAACGGAAGGGCAGAGGCAGAAGTTACAATAAATCGGCGCTGGTGATTGTGGACGAGGTGGGTTACACGCCGATCAACCGGGAGGAATGTAATCTCTTTTTTCGGTTTATTGCCCACCGGTATGAAAAGGCCAGCACGATTATCACATCCAACAAGGCTTTTTCCGACTGGACTGAACTGTTTCAGGATCCGGTCATTGTAACGGCTTTTTTGGATCGTCTGCTGCATCATAGCGTGGTGATTAACATCAAGGGCAATAGTTACAGACTTCGGGATAAAATCGGAAAGGCCGCCCCCGAAATGGGCCTATCCGAAAAAGCAGGTGGCTCACTTGTCACGACCGAAAATGGCTCAATTTTAAAAGACCGTTGACATGTTGAGGTGGGGTATGAAAAAAATGGGAATAAATATTCAAAGTTCAACTATTACCGCAATGCTTTTTGTCTGCTTACTGTCCGCATTGTTCATAATCCAGCCATCATCAGCCGTATCGGGTACAACCGGTAACATTGATAGCTTTGGAGTATCCGTGGAGATGAAACTTAAGCCAGACGTTGATACGACAGGGTTTTCTGGAGAGGCAAATATAACCATCCCCATTGCAATTCCACCCGGACGGGCTAATGTCATGCCGGATTTGAAGTTGACTTACAGCTCATCAGCCGGGAACGGTTGGATCGGGTTGGGGTGGGATATTGGGATCGGTTCAATTCAGCGCCAGACACGTTTCGGTTTGGATTATAATAACAACAACGACGGCAATGGTAAAAGTAGTTTTGTATTTCAAAGTCCGGGTGCAAGTGGCGACCTTGTATTCCTGGGGTCCGGCAATTATGGACTAAAAATTGAGACGAACTTTGCCAGGTTCAGTTATGTATCCGGTGCATGGGTTGTGACGGCAAAAGACGGCACGAAATATTACTACGGCACTACACAGGATTCCCAGCAGAGAAATTCATCAAGCCAAACATACAAGTGGTGTTTGGATAAAATTCTGGATACGAATGGCAATTTCATGACGATCAGCTATTTGTCCGACAATGGTGAAATTTATGTCAGTGAAATAAGATATACGGGAAATGGTTCCACACAACCGACGAACTTTGTGAAGTTTTATTATATGGGACGATCTGATTCTATGACTTACGGAATTGGTCCGAACTTGGTTAAGGTAAGAAATCTTTTAAGAGCAATTGAAATAACAGCAAGTGGAACAAAGGTAGGCATCTATGGATTTGAATATCAACAAGCTTACCATACCCAGGAACCCATTCTTTACAAAGTGGTCCAATATGACGGCAATGCGACCTACAGTACATATAATTACCAGATAACCGGCGGCACCAGTTTGCCTCCGATAGTCATTACCTTTTATAACAATGAAATAGAACTGCCTGCCGGAGGCCATTCGCCCGAGAGTC
>JAKOSX010000060.1 GCA_029776595.1 Bacillota bacterium
CATGACGGGCTTCTTCAGCAAACAAAATTTGTTTGGCTGCCATCAGTCAATCACCATCCTCATTCACATAATTACTCAGAAACGATAGCTAAAATATCGCTTTCCTTTAAAACCATAAACTCTTCCCCGTCCAGTTTGACTTCGGTACCGGCATACTTGGCGAACAATACTTTATCGCCGACCTTAACGTCTAATGCCACACGTTGCCCGTTGTCCAGGAGTTTCCCGTTTCCAACCGCTTTCACGATACCCATTTGCGGTTTTTCTTTCGCCGTATCCGGCAGAACGATCCCACTTTTGGTTTTCTCCTCGGACTCCAACACTTTGATAACGATTCTTTCACCTAAAGGCTTAATATTCATAAATTCCCCTCCTCTCAGTGAGTTAAATTGTTAGCACTCACCACAGACGAGTGCTAATATCTCTAACCATGATTTTATCCAACTGGAATATGTAACGCAACAAAGGTAAAACTTCACATGGAACTATTTTCTTAATTTATGGCTAATTTATGCAAAATATCTAAAGAATTCTTCATCAGATTTAATTTTTCAATTTTAAGCTGCGCATACTAATTAGGCATAGGGCACGAGGCGCAGGCATGAGTGTGTTATCTTGCATCTATTCCCAACAAAACTTAACCCGCTTTACGCGTACCCCATGCCTCATGTTTAACTCAATAATAACCGCCGGAGATACCATGCTTCCAAACACTATCCAACCCATGTTGGCAACCATGGCCGAACCCTTTGATTCCCATGACTTTACCTATGAAATCAAATGGGACGGTTACCGCTGCCTGGCATTCCTGGACGGTTCCACCCGATTGCAAAGCCGTAACCTGAAGGATATTTCCAGCGTCTTTCCGGAACTGCTCCACTTGCACCAACGGACCCGCACCCCCGGATGCATTCTGGACGGCGAAATCATTGCCATCCGGGACGGAAAACCCAATTTCTCCGCCCTTCAGAAACGGGGTCAACTCCGCAAACCGGACCACATCAAGGCAGCCATGGCCCATATACCGGTCGTCTTTACCGTTTTTGACCTGCTTTATTACAACCACCGGTCGCTTTTGAACCAACCCATTGAAATCCGACGGGCCATCTTGGCGGAAAATTTTGTTGACCGGGACGAATTGATTCTTACCAAATATATTGCCGGTGACGGCATAAAATACTTCCAATCCGCCTGTCGACTGGAATTGGAAGGCGTCATCGCCAAAAAGAAATCCAGCCTTTATCTGCCCGGGAAGCGCAGCAAAGCCTGGTTAAAATTTAAGCGGAAGCTCATCAAACCCTTTATTGTCTGCGGATACGCCATTAACCCTACCACCCGCGGGAGTCTTCGGTCACTCATCCTGGGTTCCTATGTGGATGGCCGGTTGACCCCTTTCGGCATGGTCGGTACCGGCTTCACCATGGAGGATTTGAAAATCATTCAAAGGGAACAGGCAACCATTGAAAGCAAGATTTGTCCCTTTACCGGTACAGCGCTCTCCCAGGAAAATGTCACCTGGACCAAACCGGTCATCGTCTGTGATGTGGAATATCTGGAACTTACCGACGAGGGCAATCTCCGCCACCCCAGTTTTAAAGGTTTCCGCCCGGACCTGAGACCGGAAGATTGTATATTCGAAGAATGAACAAAGAGTTCACAGTACACGGTTCATAGATAATTTAGGTCCCAGGTGCTAGGTTCAGGGTTATAGATTATGAAGGAACGCATATCCGCGTTCCTTCCTCAACCCAGTACCCGGCACCTAGTCCCTAGCACCTATAACCCAAAAAATTCTTAAGAAGAGGAACCCATGGACACAACCTTAACCATCAATGAACATCGTATTCCTGTGAAAAACCTGGATAAAGTCTTCTGGCCGGAGGACGGATTTACCAAAGGGGATATTATGCGGTACTATGCCGATATTTGGCCGGTATTGGCACCCCATCTGACTAACCGGCCGGTTTCATTGGTTCGCTATCCTGAGGGAATCACCGGAAACTTTTTTTATCAAAAGGACGTACCTAAACCGCCGAAATGGCTTACAACCTGCCCGATCCCATCAGACGATCGGATCATCCGTTACGCC
>JAKOSX010000061.1 GCA_029776595.1 Bacillota bacterium
AAGTTTACGGATATGAACGCTCACGCCGGGTCATTTGGTCCGGTTTTTTTGGACTGGTGTTGATGGCTGCCGTTATCTGGCTGGTGGGAATCATTCCTCCCGATCCGTTGTGGACGGGGCAGGAGGCATATCAATCCCTTTTAATGACGGCGCCGCGAATCGCCTTGGCCAGTATCTTTGCTTATTTCGCCGGAGAATTCAGCAACAGCTATCTCTTGTCGCGGCTGAAGATTCTGACCCGGGGGAAACATCTGTGGCTTCGGACCATCGGTTCGACGGTGGTCGGACAGTTCGTCGATACCATGCTTTTTGTGTTCATCGCTTTTTGGGGAGTCTGGGAACCGGCCCTCATTTATACGGTGCTCATTTCCAACTACGTGTTTAAGACGTTGTACGAAGTTGTCGCCACGCCATTGACCTATCTGGTGATCGGTTGGCTAAAGCGGAAGGAAGAGGAAGACCATTATGACTATGACGCCGATTACAATCCTTTCGTATTGAAATGAGATGAGATTCGGAGGTTTTTATGGTCATCAGTTCCCAGGCGTTATTCCATTTCACCAAAAGCATTGACGATATCTTTCAGGTTCTGGAGAGGGGATTTTCGGCCCGGTACTGTTTGGAAGATTTCTCAGGGCTATTTGGAGACGCCGGTTCTTTCCAATGGCAGCGGGCTGCGGCGATGGTTTGCTTTTGCGACTTGCCCTTATCCCAGCTGGGAGAGCACGTTCGTTTTTACGGTCGTTACGGGATAGGGATGACGAAAGAATGGGGGATTGCCGCCGGGATCAATCCGGTCTTATATCTCCATCCCCGTTCGGATCTGACGGTTCTTATTGCGGAGAAAACCAAAGATGGCTTCGACGGCCGGCCGGAGTTTTCCAGGGCCTATGCGGAGCTTTTGCGGTATATTAAACCATATGAAGGTTATGTGGACATTGACGGCAAAGCCCTTTATAAACGGTTTTACGATGAAAAAGAGTGGCGATGGGTTCCGCAACCGTTTCCGCCTTTTTTAAGCCGGGAGGAATTCTTTGATCCGGAAAAGAATGAAGCGGCCCATCGGGGGCTGGCGGATAGAGGTCGGTTATCCTTTGTGCCTGAGGATATAAAGTATATTATCGTTGCAACGGAATCCGAGAAGCTGCCGGTGATCAACCGTTTGGAAACCATCTATGCGGATAACGGTCCCGATACCCTTAAAATGCTCGCTTCCAAGCTTATATCGGTAGAGCAGATTCGTTCGGATTTCTGACGGGAGGAAAGATGGGTATCCGCAAAAATATCCGGCTTGCCACGGAAGCTGACACTGTTGCTTTATTGGAGATTTATGCCCCGTATGTCAGGGACACGGCTGTCACCTTTGAGTATGATGTGCCGTCCGTGGCGGATTTTCGCAAGAGAATCGTTGAAACTCTGGCCAAATATCCCTGGTTGGTCTGTGAGATCGGCTCCGAGATTGCAGGGTATGCCTATGCCTCCCCGTATCATGAGCGGGCGGCGTATGGATGGTCTGCGGACGTATCGATATATGTCCATCCTGATTACCACCGGCAAAAGGTCGGGAAAGCCCTTTATGGTGCATTGCTCCAACTCTTAAAGTATCAAGGGTTTTGCACGGTCTATGCCTGCATTACGTCGTCGAATGCCATCAGCATGCGTTTTCATGAAACTTTTCATTTTAAGCCGGTGGGAACGTTTCATAACGCCGGCTACAAATTGGGACAGTGGCATGACGTGACGTGGTTGGAACGGCCTCTTGGCGCTTGTCCGGCGGTGCCAAAACCGCCGAAAACCATCGGTGAAATTAAAGATACACCGGCATTTGAAGCGATTATCGCCAACGCAGTGCAAATCATTGCCGAATAGACATTGACGAATGGTTACAGAAATTTCAAATCTTCTCCGCCAGCTTGCCGGAGGAGTTTTTTTTTGATTCACGAATGTTACATATCATGTCAAAAAGATGCGGTTTTGTTAATCCCGTCCAATCCCAGGGATGTCACCGTGGAGGGTCTGGTTAATATTTTGAAGGAAAGGTTCTCGATGAAATATATACTGCAACGATTGTGTTTCGGGATATTCTTTGCCATCGGCATTGTCGCCGGACTGGCCGGTCTCGCCGCTCCGTCGTATGCATATCCGGCAGAAACCTATCGGACATTTTCCGATAAAACGGGTTTGAGCCTGCGGATGGCGGAGGTCCGGGAACTTTGGCGCCGGGCGGGGCTGGAGGAATATTTCAAAGACCATGCGTTTTTATGGTCCGAGCCGGAGAAAACCCGGGCGGTTTTACGTCCCGGCATCGCTAAAGTCGATGCGGAGACGGCCCGGCAGATGGGTGCGTTACTTTGGGAAATGGTACAACGATACCCGTCCGAACCTGAAGTATGGGTTTTGGCTGGCCGTTATCATGCGGCGATGGGGCAAAAAGATACCGCCCGGCAGCTCTACCGCCGGGCGCTTCAGGTTGTGCCCGATTATGAGCCGGCCATGCTTGGTTTGGCCGACGGCTATTTGACGGAGAACCTTCCGGATCAAGCCTTGAAGGCCTTGGAAGCGTCCCAATCTCCCGAAGCAGCTTTACGCAAAGGCGTCGCCCATCTGGCCATGGGGCGTTATCCCTTGGCCGTGGGATACTTGGTCCGGGCCGGTGCCCGGCCGGGGCCTTTGGAAGAAGTCCGGGTGAAAGACTTGGCCAAAGCTTACCGGGCTGTTGGCAGTTTGGCACAGGTCAAACAGTTGGTGTCCGGCCCGGTTCCTGCCAGCCGTATTGGCCGGGTGCTGGTTCAGGATATTGCCCTGTCCGTAACTGTGATGGAAAGAAAGTTTGAGGAGGCCATGGTCCAGGTGCTATCGGAGCAAGCCATGGCTCCCGAATTTCATTATTGGAATTTTTATGCTGCCTGGCTGCAGCTTCTTACCGGCTCGACGGCGAAAATCGGGACGATGGATGCGACGTTGAAAAGCGTTATACTGGTGCGTCAGGGGCAATTTTTCGCCAAACAGGGGAAAACGGAAGAAGCGAACCAGGCACTGAATGAGGCCCTGAAGGCCGACAAGCGTTCGCTCATCGGGTATCTGGAAGCGGGCCAATGGCAATGGAAACATCAAAATTACAGCCTTGCGTTGCGGCATTTATCGAAGGGGTTGGAAGTCAATCCGATGTTCATTCCGCTGCTGACCAAACGGGCGGAAATTTACGAAAAACTCAACCGTTCATCGGAAGCGGCTGCGGATCGGGCGGCGATTCGCAAAGCCTGGGAGCAAGCGCCGCCTTTTAAGGTCAGTCAAGTTTGGACCGAATCCGGAACGGTTTATCTCAATCTTACCAACGATGCAGGCAAAGCGCTGGGTATCTGGTACAGCGAAGACGGAAACACCTGGGCTTTTACTCCGTGGGGCCGGATCAATCCCAAACGGAATGCGACCCATATCTGGTTGGTCCCGGTAGGGCCGGGGATGAGCGGCAGCGCCGCCCGGATCAAATTGGTGAGGCCGGCTGGGTTCAAAGGGGTCCCGAGCGTTGCCGACGATTATTTTGAATTGAATTTGCCGGGGAAAGGCCGGGTGGTCGTGGAACAGATAGGAGACGGCCAGGCCGGAGCTTCCTTTGTTTCGGAACGTCTTCAAGAGTTGCAGAGGATACCTTTGGCTCCCTTCGGCGGCAACCGCCCATTGTTCCGAGTATGGTATCAATTGCGGGGAGACATTTGGCAGACGGATGTGTTTCAACTGAATTTGCCCGAAAAGCCCGGGCCTAAAACCCAGGAAACCGTGGCGGACGGTTTATGGACGGCAACCATGCCGATGCCTGCAGTCACCGACTTTAGTTACCGTTGGGACGACGGGTGCTATCAATTGCAGTGGCGGGTGGAGAACGGCGATGCCGTCCGGGTCCGGGTGTTGACCGCCGACGGGAAATGGCTGGAACGCGCTGTCGGGAAAGATGAAACTGTAGGGTTTATGGCGACGCTTCCTGAGAATTCCCGGTTTTGTCAGTTATTTTTGGCGGAAGGATCCGGACGTACGGTGATTTATACGGATCCTGATTTGAATGGACATTTGGCGACAAGGGATCCGGTCCGGTTCCAGGTGAACGGGGGCAATGCCGCTTCCTCCCGGCAGGTACTTATCATTCCTGACCGCCAGGGGTTGCGTTGGTCCGTTAGCAATGATTTTCGCATCTGGTCCCGGTGGTTTGAGGGGGATGACGCTATCGCCTGGCGGATTGATGCGGAACCGGGGCGGCAGGCCATCTTTGTCCGGTATCGGTTCTCCGAGGGAGACGGCGATGATTCGGCCATTTATTACAGTGTGGTTTTTGTCGATTATCGGCCGGAGTGACGGACATACTATAGCCGTATGAATGTTTAACGATACGTAATGTTTTTCCAGATCACTTTTTGATATAATCAGATGCAAAATGACTTAGAATGGAGAGGATGCCAACGATGGAATTATGGTTTACGGAAAAACAGACCCCGAATCTTAGCTTGTCCTGCAAGATTACGGAGACTTTGCATACTGAACAGACGGATTTTCAGCATTTGGCGGTGGTGGATACCCTTCAATACGGTAAAATGCTGGTATTGGACGGTATGGTGATGACCACTGAAGCGGACGAGTTTGTCTATCATGAGATGATTAGCCACGTTGCCATGAATACTCATCCCAATCCCAAAAGAGTATTGGTGGTCGGCGGCGGGGACGGCGGTTCCATCCGCGAGGTGATTAAGCACCCGACGGTGGAAGAAGCAGTTCTGGCCGAGATTGACGGTCGGGTGGTGGAAGTCTGCCGTAAATACTTGCCCTCCATTGCCGGGGCTTTGACGGATCCGCGAGTTACCTTGGCCATCGGC
>JAKOSX010000062.1 GCA_029776595.1 Bacillota bacterium
CACGGCGGCGCTCCCGACAAAGCCGTGAAGACCGCTTTCGTATACGCCATCGACAAATGCATTAAATCCAATAATAAATACAATAAAGACGAATCCAAAATCACCTTTGCCGATATCCAGGACAGTCTGATTCTGGTCACCAACTCTTTTTCCACCATGACCAGCTACGAAAATCAGACCAAAAAGTCCATTACCAACCGCTTCATTCAGGAAGCGATGACTGAATTTCTCAAACACCAGTTGGAAGTCTACCTCATCGAGAATAAAGCGGAAAGCGATCGCATCATCGAACAGGTCCTCATCAACAAACGCAGCCGGGAAACAGCGGAAAAGACCCGGATTAACATCAAGAAAAAACTCACCGCCAACATCGACATCTCCAATCGGGTGAAGAAGTTCGTGGACTGCCGGACCAAAGACGTCAACAAACGTGAAATTTATATCGTGGAGGGAGATTCGGCGTTAGGTGCCTGTAAACTGGGACGGGATGCCGAATTTCAAGCCATCATGCCCGTCCGCGGCAAGATCCTGAATTGCCTCAAAGCGGATTATGACACGATTTTCAAAAGCGAGATCATCGTCGACCTGTTAAAAGTATTGGGCTGCGGCGTTGAGATCAAAACCAAACACAACAAAGAATTAAACACTTTTGACCTCAACAACCTGCGTTGGAATAAAATTATCATCTGTACCGACGCCGATGTGGACGGATTCCAGATCCGGACGCTGATTTTGGCCATGCTCTACCGGCTGGTCCCCACCCTGATTCAAGTCGGCAAAGTGTACATCGCGGAATCGCCCCTCTATGAAATCACGACCAAAAATAAGACCTATTTTGCCTACTCGGATAAAGAGAAAAACGAAATCATTGCCAAACTGGACGGAAAATATACCATTCAGCGCTCCAAAGGTCTGGGCGAAAACGAGCCGGAGATGATGTGGCAGACGACCATGAATCCGGAGACGCGCCGCCTGATCCAAGTGGTCCCGGATGACGTGGCCAAAACCGAAGAATATTTTGACATGCTCCTCGGCGACAATCTCCAGGCCCGGAAGAATTTCATCGAAGAAAACGGGTACAAATATCTGGATATGTTGGATCTGTCATAACGCCATGACCTTTTGAAAACCTTATGACACGGTGATATCATGAAATTTTCCCAAAAAACCGCCTATCTTTCATCGGCCATTTTTGCCGAACTTAAGACCAGAAAAAATCAGCGACTGGCCTCGGGAAAAGAAGTCCTGGACTTCAGCATCGGGACGCCGGATCTGCCGCCGCCCCGCCATGTCATGGACGTCATCCGACAGGAAATTGAAAACCCCGAAAATTATAAATACGCCATCAAAGATCTGCCCGAGCTTACGGAAGCCGTCATCGACTGGTATCAAAAGCGTTTCGGTGTCTCCCTGGACCCGGAGGAAGTCACGTCCCTCCTCGGCTCGCAGGAAGGATTGGGGCACATCGCCCTCACATTGACCGATCCCGGCGATGTGGCCATGGTTCCCGATCCCGGATATCCCATATTCATGATGGGTCCGATGATCGCCGGGGCCCGTCTTTACAAAATGCCGCTGCTTCGGGAGAACCGTTACCTGATCGATCTGGAGCGGATCGACCCGACCGTGGCGCACCAAGCCAAACTGATGATCGTTTCTTACCCCAATAATCCCGTCACCGCCACGGCGCCTCCAGAATTTTATGAAAAATTGGTTTGGTTCGCGAAAAAATACGATATCGCCGTTATTCACGACAACGCTTACTGTGAACTGATCTTCGACGGCCCGCCGGGCGGAAGCATCTTCAACATACCGGGCGCCAAAGATGTTGCCGTCGAATTTAACTCGTTATCCAAGTCATACAACCTGAGCGGATGCCGCCTTGCCTTTGCCGTCGGCAACCGGGAGATCATCGGCCATCTTAAGAATTTAAAGTCCCATCTGGACTACGGGATCTTTTTACCGTTGCAAAAGGCAGCCATTGCCGCCATTTCCGGACCCCAGGACTGTATCCGGGAGACCGTCCGGATTTACCGGCGTCGCCGGGATATCCTGGTTGACGGTTTGGCGTCATTGGGATGGCAAATGGACCGGCCTCCCGCCACCATGTTCGCCTGGGCGCCCCTTCCCAAAAGTTACCGGTCTTCCATGGACTTCACATTGGAACTGCTGGATAAAACCGGGGTCCTTGTGGTACCGGGCAGCAGCTTCGGTGACTTGGGCGAAGGATATGTCCGTTTTGCCCTGGTCCAACCGGAAGAAGAAATCCGCAAAGCAGTGGATGCCATCAAAAACAGCGGCATCCTGGAACGCGACATCCTTTCCGAACAATCGCGGTGCGCACTTTAACTTTAAAATGAATCCATAAAATAAGCATATTCATATTCAAGCCGGAGGCAACATTTATGGCAGCAAACAAACCTATCCAACAAAAAATCGTTGAAACCCTGGAAGAAAACTATATGCCGTATGCGATGAGCGTTATCGTCTCCCGGGCCATCCCGGAGATCGACGGTTTCAAACCGTCTCATCGCAAACTGCTGTATACCATGTATAAAATGGGCCTGCTGACCGGGAACCGTACCAAGTCCGCCAATGTGGTGGGCCAGACCATGAAGCTCAATCCCCACGGCGATATGGCCATCTATGAAACCATGGTCCGGATGACCCGGGGCAACGCCGCCCTTTTACACCCCTTCATCGATTCCAAAGGCAACTTCGGCAAACAATACTCGAGAGACATGCAATTTGCCGCGCCGCGGTATACCGAAGTCAAACTGGAGAAGATCTGCGAAGAGCTTTTCAGGGATCTGGATAAAAACACCGTCGATTTTGTCGACAACTACGATGGTACCCTCAAAGAACCGACGTTGCTGCCGACGACTTTCCCCAACATTTTGGTCAATGCCAATCAGGGAATCGCTGTCGGCATGGCCAGCAACATGTGCAGTTTTAACCTGCGGGAAGTCTGCGAAACCACTATTCAGTTCATTCAAAACGAAAACGTAGCCATCGAAAATTATTTAATTGCACCGGACCTGGCTTCCGGCGGCCAATTGATATACAACGCCCGGGAAATCCAGGAAATATACCGCACCGGACGGGGTGGATTCAAACTCCGGGCCAAATATCGCTATGACAAAGAAAACAGCTGCATTGAGATTTACGAAATTCCCTACACAACCACGGTGGAAGCGATCATCGATGCTATTGTCAATTTAGTGAAATCCGGAAAGATCAAAGAGATCATCGATGTCCGCGACGAAACCGATTTAAACGGCCTTAAAATTACGCTGGATATCCGTAAATCGGCAGATCCCGACAGCATTATGAACAAACTCTTCAAACTCACGACGTTGCAGGACACTTTCAATTGCAACTTCAACATTCTCATCGAAGGCCGTCCCCGGGTCATGGGTATCCGGGAAATCCTTTCGGAGTGGCTGAAATTCCGAATCGGTTGCATCAAGCGGCAACTCTTATTCGATATCGATCAAAAAACCAAAAAACTCCACTTGCTTCTGGGCTTGAAAAAGATTTTGCTGGATATCGACAAGGCCATAAAGATTATCCGCGAAACCGAACGGGAATCGGACGTGGTCCCCAATTTAATGGAAGGCTTTGGAATCGACCAGGTTCAGGCGGAGTTTATTGCCGAGATTCGGTTGCGTAACTTGAATAAAGAATATATCTTAAACCGGGTCAGCGAAATTGAGTCGTTACAGAATGAAATCGCCGATTTGGAAGAAACCTACCGCCATGAAGAGAAAATTAAAAAGATCATCATCAAACAGCTGAGGGAAATTGCCAAGAAATACGGCCAACCCCGCCGGACGGAGATCATTCACGAAGACGATATCGAAGAAATCACCAAAGAGCATTTGATCGAGGACTACAATCTCCGCCTGTTCCTTACCGAACAAAATTATCTGAAAAAGGTCCCGTTGGTATCGCTGCGGGCCAATCCCGAACATAAACTGAAAGAAGACGACCGGATCATCCAGGAGATCGAAACCCATAACAAAGCGGACCTGTTGCTCTTCTCCAACAAACATGTGGTTTACAAAATGAAAATCTATGAAATTAACGACTGTAAAGCGAGCCAACTGGGGGAATATCTAACCAATCTACTGGATCTGGAGAATGACGAAAAGATCATCTATTTGGTGGCCACCGACAATTATCAGGGATATCTCTTGTTCGCCTTTGAAAACGGCAAGATGGCCAAGATTGATTTACAAAGCTATGCCACAAAAACCAACCGCAGAAAACTGGCCAATGCTTATTCGGACTTGTCGCCGCTGGTTCGCATCTTCTTTTTGGAGCAGGATAGAGAATTGGTCGCCATCAGCAGCATCCAAAAAGCCCTTGTCTTTCATACGCAAAACATCAACGCCAAAACCACCCGGGATTCCCAAGGCGTACAGGTCCTTAAAGGCAAAAAAGGCAGCTGGATGATTGCCGTTAAAACCCTGGATGAAGTCAACTTCACCGACCCCGATTATTACCGGACCAAAAACATTCCTGCTGTCGGCTGTTATCTCAAAGATGAGGATAAAGAAGAACGCCAGACCAATTTGTTTGAAATATAAGGAGATGCCATGAAACGTTTATATCGGATTAAAAACGAAGGTAAAATCGGCGGAGTCTGCGCCGGACTGGGAGAATATCTCAATGTGGACCCGAATATCATCCGCATCATTATGCTGCTGCTCTTCTTCAGCGGTCCCGGACTCATCCTTTATCTGATCATGTGGCTTGCCCTACCGGCAAAAACATCGGCAAACCCATCATTTCCCGAATCATCCGCCGAAGAGCCCCCGGTCATCGAGGTGTCGGAACCATCCGACGCCAACCTCTGGATCGGTTTCGGCCTCATCACCATCGGTGGGTTGTTCCTTTTACGCAATTTCGGGTTCAACTGGTTTAATTGGGTCTTCTTCCGCATCATCTGGCCCATCCTTCTTATCACCGCGGGAATTTATATTCTTATACGGAAGGGTAAGAAATAAGGAGTGCACAGAAGCTTTAATTTTAGTTGCCTGTTGACAGTGGGGCAGTTGCCAGTTAATTAGTGCAAAATGTGCTGAGCCACTGATAAGGGTACACAGCGCACAGATATTTCAGGTGAACAAGACTATGCATTGTGAACTGTGTACTATATACCGGAAAAAAGAACTGTCACCGTGAACCCATATGTTGATTAAATGAAAGAAAAAGGGAAGGCTTTCGCCTTCCCTTCTTTTATCGTTTTCAACCCTTATTGCGCATCGACTTTGGACATATGAACGATGAGGTCGACCACTTTGTTGGAATAACCCCATTCGTTGTCATACCAAGCGATTAACTTCACAAACTTATCGTTCAACGCAATACCGGCTTTGGCATCGAAGATGGAGGTCCGGGGATCGTGGATGAAGTCGGAAGAGACCACTTCGTCTTCGGTATAACCGAGGATCCCTTTGAGTTCGTTTTCAGAAGCTTTCTTCACCGCCGCTTTGATCTCATCATAGGTGGTGGATTTCTCAAGACGGCAGGTGAGGTCGACCACGGATACGTCCAAGGTCGGAACGCGGAAAGCCATACCGGTCAGTTTGCCGTTCAATTCAGGGATGACCTTTCCGACCGCTTTGGCAGCACCGGTGGAAGACGGAATGATATTGCCCGCTGCTGCGCGGCCGCCCCTCCAGTCTTTCTTGGAAGGCCCGTCAACCGTCTTCTGGGTTGCCGTAGTGGCGTGAACGGTCGTCATTAACCCTTCAACGATACCAAAGTTCTCATGGATAACTTTGGCCAAGGGAGCCAGACAGTTGGTGGTGCAGGAAGCATTGGAGACCACGTTCATGTCTTTGGTGTATTTATTATGGTTAACGCCCATGACAAACATGGGAGCATCCGCAGACGGAGCACTGATGACCACTTTTTTGGCGCCGCCCTTGAAGTGAGCAGATGCCTTTTCGGTGGTTGTGAATACGCCGGTGGATTCGACGATGTATTCGGCACCGCAGGATTTCCAATCGATTTCAGCCGGATCCATTTTGGCGAAAACAGCGATTTTTTTGCCGTTTACCACGAGCTTGTCACCATCAATACCAATGGTTCCCTGGAATTGACCATGCACGGTGTCATACTTCAGCATATAGGTCATATACTCCAGATCGATAAACGGGTCATTAATACCTACCACTTCAACTTCAGGATTGTCAAGCGATGCCCGGAAAACCAGACGGCCAATCCGTCCAAAACCGTTAATACCGACTTTTACTGCCATGTCATTTCCTCCCTATATTTAATTGTATTTAAGTAAAAACACACAAACAAAGCGGTCCGGCCATTTGTTAAAGTTTTAACAGGGATGGTGCCGATACCATTGTCCCTAAGACTTCACTTCAATTTTATATAATATCGATGGCATTTTCAAGACAATAACTTGGATTGACTTAAATTTTTAACATAATTTCTCAGTAATATGCATCCCGCTTGCATATATATTGATGACTTCATTCCGAAGCGACAGGAGGATACCATGACCGTC
>JAKOSX010000063.1 GCA_029776595.1 Bacillota bacterium
GCCAATCTGTACATCTTCCAGCAACTCCAGGGAAGCTTCCCGTAAAGCGCCCATGATCTCGACAACAGCCGTCTTCCCTTTAATCTCCGTCACTCTTCCCGGTACGGCAAGACACATTTCATTCACTTCCTCACATCGTTCATCGGCGGTTCTGCCCCGTTTTGCATCCGCGCCAAGGCGATCAATGCCTGTCCCAGGGCAATTCCGCCGTCGTTGGCAGGAACCCGGCTGTGGGTAAACACTTGAAATCCCGCATTTTCCAGCCCGGATACCGCCATTTCCAATAAAAGCATATTTTGAAAAACACCGCCGCTTAATACCACTTTATTCAAACCGGTCGCTTCCCGCATCCGGCGGCAGCCTGCTTCAATTACCGCCGCCACGGTCCGGTGGAAACGGGCGGCGATGATCCCCGGCCGGACGGCAGCGGCCAGGTCATCCAGGATCTGCCGGACCATAGGGCGAAAAGATACGGCAAAGCAGTCATCCGAACCTTCGAAAGCAAAACCGTAACTGCCGTCAGCCTCTCTGTCCGCCGCATATTCCAAGGCGATGGCCGGTTCCCCTTCATAAGTCGCTTTCCGGACGATTCCCAATAAGGCAGAAACCGCATCAAAGAGCCGGCCGGCGCCGGAGGTTAACGGAGTATTCACTCCTTTGGCGAGCATGGCCTTGACCATGGCCGGCCGCTCCCCGGTGATATCCTCAAAAAGCATCAACTCCCCGACTCTGACGCCCGGTTGTCCTTCTATCGTTTCCCAGGCTACGCCGGTCCCGGCCAACAGCCCCAAAGCCATCCGCCAGGGTTCCCGGACGGCTGCTTCCCCTCCGGGCATCGGCAAGTATGCCAAATGCCCTTTCCGGACAAAGCCCGAATACGAACCGGCAAAAAATTCGCCACCCCAAAGATGGCCGTCCTCGCCGTAACCGGTGCCGTCAAAAGCCACGCCCAACACCGGCTCCGTCAAATTATTCTCCGCCATACATGATGCAATATGCGCATGATGGTGCTGAACCGCAATTTTAACGGGGATATCCTGTTCCAAAGCATAACGGGTCGACAGATAATCCGGATGCAAGTCATATGCCAGCACCTGGGGACGGCTCTCCAACATCCGCTGAAAATGTCCGATACTCTCCAGATACGTCTGATATGTCTCCCAATCGTCCAGGTCGCCGATATATTGGCTGAGATAAAAATGCTCCCCCCGGTTGAGACAAAAGGTGTTCTTCATCTGACCGCCACAGGCCAGAACCTGAGGGACCGGTGTCCCGGAAGCCGTCAAGCTGCCGGCCGCCGGACACTGAATCGGTAGGGGCACATATCCCCGGCTCCGCCGGACCAGGTATTCTTTGCCCCGAAAGACCCGGGTGACCGAGTCGTCAGCCCGAATGTAGATCTCCCGGTTGTGAGTGAGGAAAAAATCAGCGATATCTCTCAATCCGACAAAAGCCTCATCATCCTTATAAAAGATGGGAAGATCGCTTCGGTTACCGCTGGTGGCCACCAGCACCTCCAACCGGGTTTCGTCACCGCGACCGCCCTCAAACAACAATAAGTGGAGGGGCGTATACGCCAGCATGACCCCAAGATACGGATTGCCGGGAGCGATCGCCTCCGGCAAATCCGTATCCTCCCTTCGCCGCAACAACACGATGGGCCGCCGGGGCGACGCCAACACCTCCCGCTCCTGCGGCGACAGGTAACAAAGGGAGTCAGCCGTTTGCACATCCTTCACCATCAGGGCAAAAGGCTTCCGATCCCGCAGTTTCCGTTGGCGTATCCGCTCCACCGCAGTTCCGTTCCTGGCATCGCACATCAGATGATACCCGCCAATCCCCTTTACCGCCAGAATCTTGCCCGCAGCCAGCAAATCCCGGGCCGCAGCCACCGGGTCCGCGTCAGCCGTCGGCACCCCGTCGGCATCCAGCAACCTCAGGGAAGGTCCGCATTGATAACAGGAGATGGGCTGGGCATGGTATCTCCGGTCTTTCGGGTCGGTATACTCCTCATAACAGTCCCGGCACATGGCAAAATCATTCATGGTGGTATGAACCCGGTCATAAGGCAATGCTTTGATGATGGTAAACCGGGGGCCGCAATTGGTACAGTTGATAAAAGGATACAGATAACGGGGGTTGTCGGGATCATACAGTTCCCTGCGACAATCCTGGCAAACGGAAACATCCGGGGCGATATAGACGTCTTCCCCGGATTTCGTATGGCTTTCACGAATTTGAAAATCAGGATAAAGCAACACCGGCTGTTCGGAAAAGTCAATCCGTTGAATATCCGAGAGCACCGGCGCTTCAGCTTTCAGCCGCCTGACGAAGGCCTGGAGCCGTTCTTCCCCGCCTTCCACTTCGATGACGACCGCAGCCCCCACATTATATACAATGCCGTTAAGCCCGAGTTCCCGGGCCAAACGATATACGAAGGGACGGAACCCGACCCCCTGAACAACTCCTTCAACTTTAATACGATAGGCTTTCATCTTACCGATAATTGCCAAACTGCAACTCAATGCCGTAGTCTTTGGCTTTTAACGCTTGAATTACCCGTTGAAGATCATCGCGGCTTTTCCCGGAAACCCGGACCTGATCGCCGGTAATGGCCGCCTGGACTTTCAAATTGAGGGCTTTGATATCTTTTACAATGGCTTTGGCTTTTTCCGTTTCAATTCCGTTTTGAATCTTGATGATCTGTCGCAGCATCCCGCCGCTGGCCGGTTCCGCTTTCTCAAAAACCAGGTTTTTCACAGGGACTTTCCTACCGACCAGTTTGGCTTTGAGAATTTCGATGACGCTTCGGAGTTTATAATCATCATCGGCCAAGACTTTAAGATTGCCGCCTTCCATTTCAATGGTGGACTTGCTGTTCTTAAAGTCATACCGCTGACCGATTTCCTTATTGGCCTGATTGACGGCATTATCCACTTCCTGCATATCCACGGTGGAAAAAATATCAAATGAGGCATCTTTGGCCATATAACATACTTCCTTTCGCAACTTGCTTTAGCAATTATCACGGATAAGTAAGGGGTTCTGGGTTCGAGGTTCTGGGTCCTGGGTTATGGATGGAACGCACAGCGTTCCTACTAAACCTAGTATCCAGTGCCTAGTATCTAGTACCCAATTCCTTTTGATTCATGCCTTCCCTTGTTTCATCTGCTCCATCGCACGAATCATTTTAAACAACAGATCATTGACCGGGGTGTCGATGCCGTAGGCATCGCCCATCTGGCATACGGTCCCGGCGAAGATCTCTACTTCCGTTTTGCGGCCCGCCTCCACATCCTGTAACATAGAGGTTTTCCCCTCGGGGGACAGAGTATCCAAGAGCCGCAGATGTTCCTGGATATCAGCTTCCACCAGGTTGATCCCGGCACGTTCGGCAATGGCCAGGACTTCCCTGGAGGCCATCTCCCATAATTCACGGGCCTCCTTCACCCGTTGAAAGACCCCGTAAGGCGCTTTCAAAACGGCCGAAACCTGGTTGACACCGACATTCATCATAAACTTCCACCAAATTTCCCGCATGATATCCTCCGGGACCGAATAGGGCACCCGGGCCCAATCGAACAATTCCCGGACGGCCAGCACCTTCGGGTCGTCTTTCCGGTTGGACCGGTGTCCGAAAACAATCTTGCCCAAATTGCCATATCGGGTGGATGTCCCCACGCGGACCGCATCCGTCCCGACGACGAACGAATGCAGGACTTTATCCATGCCGAAAGCTTCTCCCACCACCGTCTCGCTGGTAATCCCGTTTTGCAGAGACAGAATGATGGTGTTCTCCCCGACAAATTTCCGGATTTGGGCAACGGCTTCGTTCAATTGATGATATTTCACGGCAATGAGTATCAGGTCCGCCGGCCCTTCCGTCGCATCCGGCGTAACCATCCGGAAGGGGTACGCTTTCCCGTTAACGGTGATCCCTTCCCGGCGGTAACGTTCCAACCGCTCCTCATCGACTACCGCCGTCACCAATTGGGGAGAAGCGTCATAAAGCCTGGCTGCATAAGAACTTCCGATGGCGCCCAGGCCGGAAACAAGCACTTTTTGAATCAATCACACCCACCCGCCTTTGCAATTTCCTTCATCCATTATGTTTATATTTTACCAGAATTCCGTGAAAGTCCAATGACTTCTCCGTTAACATACGGCTTCTTCTTTGTTTCGGGCGGTCTCCACCCGGGCCTTGATGGTCTTCCATTTTCCCGACTGGAACCGCAGGTAGATTATAGTTGACCGAATATATTGATCCATGACCAACGCGATCCATGCTCCGTTCAATCCCCAACCAAACACATTCACAAACAGATAGGTAGCTCCGACCCGGAAGCCCCAAATCCCAACCATGGAGGCATACAACGGATACATGGTATCTCCGGCGCCGCGTAATGCCCCGGCCAGGCTGAGCTGGGTTGATTGTCCGGGTTGCGCCAAAGCCAGCAATTTCAGGACAGTCCCCGCCATCGCCGCCACGGCCAAATCCGCCGTATACAGCCGCGCCAACGAATGGGAAAACAGAATATAACATAAGCCCATCAGGCAGGCGAAACCAACGGCCACTTTCCGGATAAACCGGGCATAATGTTCCGCTTTTTGCGGATCGCCGGCTCCCAGGCTTTGCCCCACCAACGTCGTCGACGCTACCCCAAAAGCCATGCTGGGCGCGAAAGACAATCCACTGATATTCAAGCCGATTTGATGGGCGGCAAAGCCGGCCGTTCCCAAACCGGACACAATCTTCGCGAACAACATCAGGCCGCTTTGGAGGGTAAACTGCTCGAAAGCGGACGGCAGTCCGATGGAAAACACTTTTTTAATCACTTCGCGGTCAAACCGGTAATCGCCCCGGAAGGTCAAGCGAATCTTGGTATGACGGGAAAGATAGACCACATACAATGCAGCCAGACAGGCCACCAACCGGGATAAAGTGGTGGACAGAGCCGCTCCGGCCACCTCCAAGCGGGGGAATCCCAACTTACCGAAGATGAGAATGTAATTACCGAAAACATTCAGCAGATTACTACCTACATTGTAAAGCATCGGGATCCGGGTTTCGCCGGCACCCCGCAGGCAAGCCGTAATCCCCATAATGATTCCCTGAAACACCATCCCTGCTGCTACAATCTGAAAATAGTTCCTAGCCATGTCTAACGTGTCGGGCCGGGCCCCCATAAACCGGACAATCGACTCGGCAAAGAAGACGCCGCAGGCTGCCAAAGCAGTTCCCAACATCGTGTTTAATACGATAATCTGGCGGGTCACGGTTTTCGCCTTATCCGCGTCCTTCGCCCCGATACTCCAGGCCACCAGGGTCGTCCCGCCGATATTGACCGCCGCAAATATAGCGGACAGTAACATGAACGGCTGATTGGTCAGGCCTACGGCCGCAATGGCCGCCGGGCTCAATCGCCCCACCATGACCATATCCACCATCCCGAACAATGTCGACATCACCAGTTCGATAAAGGCCGGCCAGGTGATCCGGAACATCTCCCGCCACATGGGATTCTTTTCAAATTTATGCTTAAAACCCAATTTTTGCATCAGCTTTTCCTCAATTCATGTTCGTATTTTTATCTTTAATTTCACAGGCATTCCGGGCCATTTTAGCCAGAATATCCATTAAGATTTCGACTTCGTCCGCAGAAATATTATGGGTCACCATCTGCTCCCAATCCCGAATGGCCTCCTGGATCACCGGAATGACTTCGACCCCTTTGTCAGTCAGAAAAACTTTATAAGCCCGCTTGTCCCTGGGATCCACTTCGCGTCGGACATACCCCTCGTTCTCCAGCCTTTTGATGGCCTTGGCCGTTGTCGCTTTATCCAGCCGGATGTGTTCGGACAATTGTTCCTGACTGATTCCGTCGTGACACGACAGGACCATCAAAAAAATATGCTGCCCGCTGCCGATCCGGTACGCTTCCAACCGTTTGGTCAGATAGTTTTGGCGGTTACGGTGGATAATTGAAATCCACCGGCCGATGGTCGACTCCGTAACGTTCATCCTCTCATCCTTTCACGGCAACCGGTATATATAGTTGCACATGCAACTATTATTATAAATAAAAATAGTTGGAAGTGCAACTATTTCCGTCAGCCCCCGTTATGGCGGATATAGCATCCCGCCCAAATCAGCAACGTCCCCTTGACCCCTTATTTAAAATAGTGTAAATTTAAAATATTGTCATATTAATCCAGCGATTCAAAAATTTTATGTGAGAGGAGCCAGTTGAGATGAGTTCTTTAGAAAAAACCGGATTCTTCGGCGAATACGGTGGACGGTTCGTTCCTGAAGCGCTGAACCCGGTGTTGGACGAAGTCAAAGAAGCGTTTTATCGGTTTAAGGACGACCCCCAATTCCAAAAAGAATTGGACTATTATTTTAAGTATTTCGTCGGACGGCCGTCTCCCCTTTACTTAGCAGAGAAATTAACCCGGGCCGTAGGCGGCGCCAAAATTTACTTAAAGCGGGAAGACCTGAACCACACGGGCGCCCATAAGATCAATAACACCATCGGACAAGTGCTCTTGGCTAAACGCCTCGGCAAAAAACGGATTATCGCCGAGACCGGAGCGGGCCAACACGGCGTGGCCACCGCCACCGCCTGTGCCTTATTCGATATGGAATGCATCATTTATATGGGTGAAGAGGATACCCGCCGCCAAGCCCTAAACGTGTTCCGGATGGAACTGCTCGGCGCCAAAGTGGTTCCGGTGACCAGCGGCACCCGGACCCTGAAAGATGCCGTGGACGAAGCCCTCAACGACCTAGTCGCCAATTATCAAACCACCTATTATATGTTGGGTTCGGCCGTCGGACCGGATCCTTATCCGGAAATGGTGAAATACTTTCAATCGGTCATCGGCAGAGAGGCTAAAGAACAAATCCTGGAAGCCGAAGGCCGGCTGCCGGACTATATCATCGCCTGTGTCGGCGGCGGCAGCAATGCCATCGGACTTTTTGCACCATTTTTCGACGACAGTTCCGTCAAAATGATTGGCGTGGAGCCGGCCGGCCGCGGTCTTGACACCCCGGATCATGCGGCGACCCTTACCAAAGGAACCCCGGGAATCATTCACGGATTCAAATGCTATGTGCTCCAGGATGAAAAAGGCGAACCCCTGCCGGTTTATTCCGTCGCCGCCGGCCTGGACTATCCTGGCGTCGGCCCGGAACACTCCTGGTATAAAGATATCGGCCGGGCCCAATATGTGACGGTAACCGATAAAGAAGCCATCGAAGCTTTTCTCCGGCTTTCCAAGATCGAAGGCATCATTCCGGCCGTCGAAAGTTCCCATGCCATTGCCTATGCGATGAAATTTGCCGCCGATCTTCCCAAGGACAACATCGTCATCGTCAACCTTTCCGGCCGTGGCGATAAGGACGTGGCCGAAGTGGCCCAAATTCTGCAAAAAAATGATTTCTAACGGAAAATGCCCGGGACAAAACCGGGCGTTTCTTTTTCGCAAACCCTCCCCCTGACCTCGGCGGGTTGCCCGACAAAATGAAATATGGTATGCTTTTGGTGGCCTCGCATTATAATTCCCGAAAGCCCTCGGCAAAACCCCTTTCAACCCGCCCATTCTCAATAAATATAGAAAGGAAGTGGGCAATATTTGAATGTCCTCATTGAAAAATTTAAAGAAGTATTATATGCGGTACTCCCCGTCACCTTCATCGTATTGGTGCTGAATTTTACCATCGTTCCGCTGGAGACGCATTTATTGTTGCGGTTTTTAATAGGAGCACTTTGGATTATTTTCGGCCTGTCCATCTTTCTGTTCGGTGTAGATATCGGTATATCCCCCATCGGAAATCTGATGGGCGGTTATTTGACCAAAACCAATAAAGTGTGGTTTGTCGGCATTGCCGGTTTAATTCTCGGATTCTTCATCTCGGTTGCTGAACCGGATTTACATATTTTAGCGGCCCAGGTGGCTTTCGTCACCTCCGGAGCCATCTCCAAAACCAGTATTGTGGTTGTTGTATCCATTGGTATCGCCGCATTGCTGGCACTCGGATTATTCCGTATCGTTTATAACAAACCCCTGCATAAGTTGTTAACCGTCCTTTATCTTGTCATCTTCGGACTGGCCCTTTTCACCTCTCCGGAATTTTTGGCCGTCTCCTTCGACGCCTCCGGAGCAACTACCGGCGCCATGACGGTTCCCTTCATCCTGGCTCTTGCTTTGGGTGTCTCCTCTTTAAAAAAAGGAGGTAAAGCTTCCGAAGAAGACAGCTTCGGCTTGGTAGCCATCGCTTCAAGCGGTGCTATCTTGGCCGTCATTATCATGAGCATTATTTCGAAATCCGATAAGATTTCAGGAAGTCTTCAGGCCACCGTTTCCGAGTCCACCTCCATCATCGGGCCGTTCTTTTATAAACTGCCCTCCATGGCCGGCGAAGTCTTCCTGGCTTTGCTGCCGTTATTAGTCATCTTTTTGGTATTCAATTCCGTCTCTTTCAAACTCAGGCATCGCCAGTTTGTTCGGATTATGAAAGGATTAGTCTATACCTTCATCGGCTTGGTCCTGTTTTTGACCGGAGTAAATGCCGGGTTTATGGACGTAGGAACTACCGTCGGATATATTCTGGCATCCACGGGTCAACCCTGGATCGTCATTCTTATCGGATTTATCCTGGGTTTAGTGGTTATTTTGGCAGAACCCGCCGTTTACGTTTTAACCAATCAAATCGAAAACGTCACCAGCGGCTATGTCAAACGGACCGCCGTTATTCTGTTTCTCTCCATTGGCGTGGGAATGGCCGTCGCCTTATCCATGCTCCGGATCACCGTGCCTGCCATTCAACTTTGGCACTATTTATTGCCCGGCTACTTGATTTCGATTATAATGATGTATTACGTACCACCCCTATTTGTGGGTATTGCCTTTGACTCGGGAGGTGTTGCTTCCGGCCCGATGACGGCCACCTTTGTCCTGGCATTTGCCCAAGGCGCAGCCGAGGCCATCGAAGGAGCGAACGTATTGGTTGATGGATTTGGGGTCATCGCCATGGTCGCCATGACTCCGCTCATCGCATTACAGATTTTAGGCATTATCTTCAAGTACAAATCCACCAAAGGAGGCTTGGAAGTGAATGACTAATCCTTCCGACGTCCAACAATTCGAATTGTGTTGTGCCATCGTCAATTTCGGGACAGGCAGTAAAGTGATACACATCGCCAAAGAAAACGGCATTACCGGTGGCACCATCCTCCTCGGCAAGGGGACGGCCCACAGCTATCTGTTGAAACTGCTGGACCTCGCTGAAGTCCGCAAAGAAATCGTCTTGATGATCGGCCCCAAGCCTGCCACGGAAAAAACCGTGCAAGTGCTTTGTCAACGGCTTCAATTTCAAAAACCCAACCACGGTATTGCATTTACCATGCCGCTCTCGGGCGTATTCGGTTCCCGGAACGGATACTGTGATAACCTTTCAGAAAGCAGAGGTGTGCAAAACACGATGTATAAAGCCATTTTTACGGTGGTCGACAAAGGCAAGGCCGAAATATTGATCGAGGCAGCCAACAAAGCCGGTGCCCGCGGTGCAACCATCATCAACGCCCGGGGAGCGGGGTCTCACGAATACCAGAAATTATTCGCCATGGATATCGAACCCGAAAAAGAAATTGTGCTCATCTTAGCGGAAACTTCCGCCGCTGAACCCATCGTCAATGCCATCCGCACCGAAATGAACATCGACGAACCGGGAAACGGCATCTTATTCATCACGGATGTGGATCAGGTCCACGGCTTGCGGCGTTAACTGAATAACTGTCAAAAAAGAAACACTCCTAAATCAGGAGTGTTTTTTGTATGGATTATTTTTAATCGTTTTCGAAACCATCGGCTGCATTTCGACGGAAATCTTCCACCGAGTCCGTCAGGCGGAAATTATTCGCCTCCAATACCTGTAGATAGCGGTTGATCAGCTCCGAAAAGGCTCCGTCCTCGGCTTCCCAGGTTTCCCGGAGAAACACCGCTTTAGCCTTTGCATTCATCTCCCCCGTGTCATAACCGAAGAGCGGCGTATTATTGGAGCCATAGAGGGCAAAGACGGTATACCGGCTGAGCAATTGCCGCACGGCCCCGGCCTGAGCCGAGGAAGGATAGGCTTTCAAAAATGCTTCCTGCCGTTTGCCCCGTTGCAACACCTCATCCCAACCGATTACGATGGCTGCATCTTTCGCCGGCATTCGCTCGGATTCCACGGCCATAATCTCAAAATATTCCGCCAAATCCGGAGCTAGCTTCTCCGAATATTTTTGATATACGGTATAGTCCAGCACCGGGAAGAACATCCCTTCCGCCGTCTCCACTTTGTACCCGTTTCCAACGGCTTCAGCCACCATCGCTTTGATGTCCTCGTCCTTCAGGCCGTCCGTATTTTCAAGGGTCCACCCGTTTTGAAGATATGCTGCGGCCAATGCCGTCTGCACCGTTTTCTTTTCGAAAGTTGCCTGCCATGTTGGCAAAGCCGCCTGTTGCATACGCTCCAGTTCCAACACCATTTCCCCGGTCTTTTCCCGGGAAACGGCCCCGATGTTTTGATCCAACCATTGTATCAGATCAACCGGCCGAATATCAGCCTTCATGATCAAAGCGTGATATTCATCCATCACCGCCTTTTCGTTGAACAGACGGAAAACGGACGGCCCGACGAATACCACCAAAATCAAAAGAATCCCGCCCAGTCCCATTGCAATCCATCCGGTAGGCATACGTTTCATCGATGCATCTCCTTTGTGTCCTTTCTATGTCCTTTTGACGCAGAAACATAACCCCGGGTTGCATGAAATGGCACGGGAACCGTTTCCAGATATTTAAATCGTCGCTACAAGCTTGGCTCCGTCCTTACTCAGGCATTATTTCATCATTTATTTCGAATATTTCTGCAAACGGGCACGATTGACAGCTCCTTTCAGATTGGAAACAGCTTCCAGATAATAACGCTTATCTGTAAGCGATTTGATTAAAAAGACGCCCATCTCCGGTTTCATCCGCTTATATTGTTCTTTCAATTCTTTCCGTCGATCCATTATTTAATACCCCATCTCCCGCAAGATCCGGGCTAACGTCTTCAGACGTTCCCCAATCAACTCGTCATCATCGCTTAAAGCCTGTTTGAACAGTCGAATATCTTCATTAATTTTTTCATTTTCCGTGCATACCGCCACAGTCATCGCATCTCCCTGTAAACCCACCCGATCGATCACCGGTTGCCCCGGATCATATAAATCAGGATATCGATATGCTTCCCTGAAGTAAAGTTGAGCCCGGCATACCAGAATCGCTAAATCCAATACCCGGTGTAATGGCAACTCTTCCGACTGACGTGACCATTTTTCTCCGGTATACCGCCATACTTTGGCTGATATATCGACTTTCCCCCGATCATTCCACTGCGCCAATCCTAAGGAAAGTCCTTTGGCATCAGAATGATAGGCATACCTGCCATCCACATTTTCATAATTTTCCACAACAATCACCGGTTTATGTTTTAAGGTTGTTGGAATCTTCATGGTTTCCTCCATAATTTATTTAGTAATTTACTAATTTACTAATTTAGTAATCTACTAAATATAAAATACTCCCCCCTCCGGACCCTTGTCAAGATCCATTCATTTACATATAAAAAGCAGCCTCTTCAGGCTGCCTTATATCGAACGTTTACGAATAACGTGATATGTTTCTCTCTATTGGATATGTTTTGTCGCAATCAAAGCCACGCCGGTTCCGGCGATATTTTCCACGAGAACATCTCCGGCACGAACCGGTTTCTTGGCGACCACGCGTCGGACCTCTTCCATCACCCGGAAGATAGCTTCTTTAGGGACCGGAGCCGCAGTTTTGACCGGCAGAAGTTCCGAACATCCCTGAACTGTCACCACGCTGGTTACCACCCGTTTAGGCGCCGTCAGTTCATCCCGGGCATAAAGTTCGCCTCGGCGGCAACCATGATCCTCCACCCGGATCTGACCCTTCTCTTCATAGGCTTTGATACGGCACCCCATGGGGCATACGATACAGGTCAGTTCACGCATTGACTTCTCCCCCTTCAACGGCAACCGGCAATACTCCGGCATTAAAATCGATATCCTCCGGACGCAACACGATGCGGACGGTTTCTCCCGGAGTTACAATCCGGTGTTTACTCCGATGGCTTCCGGCAGTCACAACCACATCCCGTTCGGGAAAAGCGACCCGGATATATAAGGCGGAAGGCTCACCGGCAACGATCTCCTGGGGCGTGACAGAACGGATATTCCGCCCCGGCACAACCTTCACCCGTTTTTGCCCGTTTGCGATGCTTTCTTCCCCCAACACGTAGGCTGCCGCCGCAATTCCGGCAATCCGGCTTTCCTCGCTGACATCGTCCACCAGATCATGAACATGAGCCACATTGCCGCAAGCGAAGATTCCCGGAACGGAGGTACGGCAGCCGGTATCGATGCGCGGCCCCCCGGTGGAAGGCTCCATTTGGACTCCGGCCTCCCGGGAAAGCTCGTTTTCGGGTATCAATCCTACCGACAGCACTAAAGTGTCACAGTCAATCATAAAACTCCGTTCCAGGATAGGGCGGCGGTCCGAGCCAACCGGCGCCGCCTTGACGCCCGTCACCCGACCTTCGCCGCAAATCTCCACGACGGTATGGCTCAAATACAACGGAATATCGAAATCTTCGAGACATTGCACCACATTCCGGTTTAATCCGCAGGAGTAAGGGAGCAACTCCAACACGGCCGCCACCTGGATGCCCTCCAACGTCAGGCGGCGGGCCATAATCAAGCCGATATCTCCCGAACCCAGGATCACAGCCCGGTTCCCGGGGCGGAACCCTTCGATATTCATCAAACGCTGCATGGTACCGGCTGTATAAACCCCGGCCGGGCGGGTTCCCGGAATATTGATAGCGCCCCGAGGCCGTTCCCTGCACCCCATCGCCAAAATCACGGCTTTTGCCTGATAGAGGTTCCAGCCGTCCCTGCGGCTGGTGGTTATCAGCTGCTTGTCTGCGGTGAGTTCAACCACCATGGTTTCCAACTTCACTTCAATTTGCGGATACTCCGCCAATTGGGCGATAAAGCGCGCCGCATATTCCGGCCCGGTCAATTCTTCTTTAAAATAACGCAGCCCGAAGCCGTTATGGATACATTGGTTTAAAATCCCTCCGAGCTCCGCCTGGCGGTCGAAGATGACGATCCGTTCCACTCCCGCTTTCGCAGCGGCAATGGCAGCCGCCAACCCGGCCGGGCCGCCTCCGATCACTGCAATATCGATGGCTTGTTCTTTCATCACCAGTATCTCCTTCTCGATGAATTTCGGCTTTGAAAAGCTTTTCCGTTTAGTCCTTCTCGGGACAGGACGGGTTATCCCGGAGATTCCCGAACAACAGCGGGCTATCGGGCCCGTTTTTCGTAACCTCTTCCGGCTTAAGCCCTAACTCTTCCATCAAGATCCGCATCACCATCGGGCTGCAAAAACCTCCCTGGCAACGGCCCATGCCGCTCCGGGTCCGCAATTTCACCCCATCGAGAGTCGTGGCGCCCCGACGAACCGCATCCCGGATCTCCCCTTCGCTCACCATTTCACATCGGCAAACGATATTGGCATAGGCCGGGCATTTCACTGCCAAACGGTCCCGATCTTCCAAACTGAGATCCCTTATTCGGACCACCAATCGATATGGATTGAAAAAGCGTTTGGCCGTCATCCGCAATCCCGCATCTTCCAAAAGCTCCACCACATACCGGGCGATGGCCGGCGCTGCCGTCAGCCCCGGCGACTCAATCCCGGCCACATGGATGAAATGCGTATTCAATTCCGATGGCCGGATAATGAAATCTCCGGTGTCTCCTGCCGCCCGCAATCCTGAAAAGCTGGTAATCACATCGGAAGCCTGTAACCCCGGAACCAGGCGCTGCGTAAACCGGAAAATTTCATCCCATCCGGCTGCGCTGGTGGAAAAGTCATGGAAGGAATCCACCCGGTGGGCCGTAGGGCCCAGCATAATATTGCCCTCCACCGTCGGAATGATCAGAATCCCCTTGGACTCCGGCGTTGGTAACGGGAAGACGGTCCGTTGGATATATCCCTCCAATCTCCGATCCAGCAGATATTCCTCGCCTTTTCTTGCATAAATCGTGAAGGATTCATCACCGATCATCCCTGCCACTTTCGCCGCGCCTAGCCCGGCCGCATTCACAATATACTTGGTTTTCACCATTCCCCGGTTGGTCTCAACGATAAATTGTCCGCCTTCCCACCGGATCTGCCAGACTTCGGTGCTGACCGCCAGTTGCACCCCATTGGCTACGGCATTTTCGACCAGCGCATATACCAGATCAAAAGGAATCACGATTCCTCCGGAAGGAACCAACAGGCCGCCCGCTAAATCCGGATTCAAGTTCGGTTCCAGCCGGTGCAATTCTTCCCTCCCCAAGACCTGGACGCCGGACACCCCGTTTAGCAACCCTTGGTTCACCAACTGACCCAACATTTCACATTCCGATGCATCCCGGGCCACCACCAAGGTCCCGTTTTGTTTATATAAAACATTTAACTCTTCAGCCATTTGAGGATACAGCCGGTTTCCTTCCACGCACAATTTGGCTTTCAACGTCCCGGGATGATCATGAATTCCCGAATGAACGATGCCACTGTTGGCTTTGGACGTCCCAAAAGCCACATCCACCTCTTTTTCCACCAACAACACCCGTAGTTGGTACCGTGACAGTTCCCGTGCCAAAGCGCTGCCGACCACCCCGGCGCCGATAATGAGGACATCCGTTTCCGTTCCATTTAATAACATGACGCCACCTCCTCGTGTAATCGCGTTCTTCCGGATAAACTTTGAAAAGTTCACAGTGTCCAATACACCATAAGGTCCTAGGTCCTAGGTTCCGGGTTCTAGGCGTTGGTAGGAACGCGAATGCATTTCTCCTAACCCCAATACCTAGCACCCAACACCTAATGCCCAGCACTCAGTGCCAATACCAAAAGAAATAAAAAAGAGAGCACCAAGCAACGGTATGTTACCGCTGACATTGGTCCTCTCTTCATCTCCGGACGAATATGAAATTTTATCACATTATATTATGCGAATGGCTTTAAAGCTGCCACAGTTGTTCCCGGCTGGTAGAAACCGCCACTGCCCCGACTTTCAGCAATTCGATGATCTCCTCTTTGGTGCTGACCATGCCCCCGGCGATGACCGGCGTCTGGCACTGCTTTTTAATCTCCGGAATCACCTTGGGAATAATCCCCGGCATAATCTCCATCAAATCCGGATGATGGCCTTGCACCATTTTAACCCCGGTCTGAATGGACAACGAATCCAGGATGAACAAGCGCTGTACCGTCAACATCCCCAAATGTTTGGCCACCGGGATCAGGTTGGGTTTGGTGGTCAAAATGCCGTCGGGTTGAACCTCAGCATGCAAAAACTCCACTGCCGCCTGATCTTTTCCAAGGCCGGCCACCATTTCGATATGGATGAAACAGGTCTTCCCGCAGTCGTGAATCCGGCGGACCCTCTCTTTCACATTAGACAAGGTGGCATCCAACACGAAAATGATGGCGCTGGGAGACGTCAAGGCCGCCTCAAAACCCTTTTCGTCCCGAACCGCCGCGATAATCGGATGAGCTTCCAACTGGTCCAATATCCGGTATAAGGAACTCACTGTTCCACTCCTTCTGTCCTTTTTATCCTTATTAAGGTGTGTCTCCGCTTTTCCGGAAATGCATATAAAAATAGTCACAGATATCCCTTCGACGGAATTCTGTGACATCTCTAAAATCTCGTCACAATATATTTCAATTTAAGTATAAATGACTTTCGTCCAAATGTCAACGTATTTGCCCCTTTTTAAAGGGAGCTGCTTTCAGCCTGGCGAAACAACACCGGTTTTTTGATTTTACACAACTTCTCCTCGCAGTTTCTGCATTGCAAGTTCTCATTGCTGCCTTCGTAAAACCGCTGGGGATATTTGCGGTACGTCAGCTCCCACCGGATCAAAAGGAGCAGCGACAGACCGATCAGACTCCAGGAGAAGAATCCCGGCACGAAGATCAGCGGAATATAAGCCATCAGCGCATCCCAATTGAAGATACGGCAGGTCACGCAACACCGGTTTTTCATAATCAGCGACTGAAACGGGCAATAAAATAAAATGCTTGTAATGTCGCAAACAAAGTAAAAGAGGGATAACAGCAATAAATGGCTTTCTTTGATAACCTTACCGAAATATAAACATCCGACAAGCCCATTGATCCCCAACCATACCCAGGCCACCTTGCGGGCCAACCGGTTTTCCCGACGGACCCAGTTTTCCAACTTCTCCTCGGACAACATGACGGTAGTCGGCTGATAACAGGACTGGAACACTTTACGACAGCCCATGCTCATCAGCTTTTGCGGCAAAAACTTCTGCAGGATTTCAAAGATAAAAACCAACCAGATAATATGCAGCGGTTGAATACCCTCTTCCACGGGGAATGCCTTGGAGAAAGCCAAACTGTCCCCGTCACCCAAATAAAGACAGATCGCAGCGATAAACACTGCGACCCGCAACACCAATTTCGCTCCGTATACTTTAATCATCATTTACCTTCTCAGCTTGCCACCATTACTTTGCAGATATCATTGGTGAATGCCACCGGATCGTCCACTGGCAGCCCTTCAATGAGCAACGCTTGATTATACAGGAGATTGGTGAAGAGGGTAAACTTGGCCGGATCCTTCTCCACGGCCTCTTTCAATGCTTTGAAGATCTCATGGTTCCCGTTGATCTCCAGAACCTTGTCAGCTTTAATATGTTCGCCGTTAGGCATGGCCTTTAAGACTTTCTCCATCTCGATGGAGATTTCGCCTTTGTTGGTCAGGCACACCGGATGGGACTTCAACCGTTTGGAGATGCGCACCTCCGCCACTTTATCGCCTAAGATCTCCTTCATCTTGTTCAAAATGGCTTGATCGGAAGCATCCGGCGCAGACTGCTCTTTGTTTTCAAGCTCCTCGATGCCCAGGTCATTTCCTGATACGGATTTGAACTCCTTCTCTTTATAAGCCGTCATCATCTTCAAGGCAAACTCATCCACATCTTCGGTGAGATAGAGGATTTCGTAGCCTTTATCGATGAGCAGTTCAGCCTGGGGCAGTTTTTCAAGGTGCTCTACGGAATCGCCGGCCGCATAATAAATATACTTTTGACCTTCCTTCATCCGGGATACATACTCATCCAAGGTGACCAGTTTCTTCTCTTTGGACGAATAGAACAGCAACAAATCCTGAAGCATCTCTTTATTGCTGCCAAAATCACTGTAAACCCCGAATTTCAGCTGACGGCCGAAGGATTTGTAGAAGCGTTCATACTTCTCCCGATCATGTTTCAACAAATCCAGCAATTCGTTTTTGATCTTATTCTTCAGATTCTTGGCAATCAGCTTCAGTTGCCGGTCATGTTGGAGCATCTCCCTGGAGATGTTCAGGGACAAATCTTCCGAATCCACCAACCCCTTGACGAAACTGAAGTAATCCGGAAGCAGGTCAGGACATTTATTCATGATCAAGACGCCGCTGGAATACAGCTCCAACCCCTTCTCATACTCCCGAGTGTAATAATCGAAGGGAATCCGTTCCGGAATATATAAGATCGCCGTGTAACTAACTGCGCCGTCTACGCTGAAATGGATATATTTTACCGGTTTGTCGAATCCGTAATGTTTCTCACTGTAGAAATTCAAATAGTCCTCTTCGGTGAGTTCGTTTTTGTTTTTCCGCCATATCGGAACCATGCTGTTGATGGTCTGTTCTTCGCTGTATTCCTCGTATTCGTTGTCACTGCCCTCTTTAAGCCGCCGTCCGGAGACATTCATCCGAATGGGGTACCGGATGAAATCCGAATACTTCTTGACGATGGCCCGCAAGCGGTATTCTTCCAGGAACTCATCGTAATTCTCATCCTCGGTGTTGGGCTTAATCTTTAAAATGACTTCAGTGCCCACGGTATCCTTGGTGCAGGGCTCGATGGTATATCCGTCGGCCCCCTGGGACTCCCAGCGATACGCCTGATCGCTGCCGTATGCCCGGCTGATGACTGTCACCGTATCGGCGACCATAAACGCCGAATAAAACCCGACCCCAAACTGGCCGATAATATCGTACCCGTCTTTCAGTTCGTTCTCTTTTTTAAACAACCAGGAGCCACTGTGGGCGATGGTGCCCAGATTCTCTTCCATTTCGGCGGCAGTCATCCCGATGCCCGTATCGGCGATGGTCAGTAACCGATTGGCTTTATCCGCGGTAATCCGGATATAACATTGACTCTTATCAAAATTTACCGATTTATCGGTTAACGCTTTATAATAGAGTTTATCCAGGGCATCGCTGGCGTTGGAGATCAATTCCCGCAAAAATATCTCCTTATGGGTGTATATCGAGTTAATCATCAAATCCAGCAACCGTTTGGACTCGGCCTGAAATTGCTTCTTCATCATCATACGCTCCCTTCATTGATCTCCAGTCGAATCGTCCGACGATTCGGATTTTGTTAGCACTCTCCGTCATTGAGTGCTAACCCTATTTTTTTATATACACCACCGCATGGAAGATGTCAAGAGCACTCCATGGCGTTAACATGAAAAAAGCCCAGCACAAGCCTGGACTGTCATTATTTTACATCGATCCGTTCAATCTTTGGCGACGGCCGGGACGTATTGATGATCCACAGTGATCACCGAATGATAGGAAGGATTGATGGCATAGATCTGCCGGGTAATGCGTTGGACCAGTTCGTGATCGCTCCAATGAAAATCATAGGGGACCACCACATCGAAGATGATATTGGTATGGGTAACTCCCCAGACCACCCGGAAATCATGCATCTCTAATTCGGGAGAGATTTTTTTGAGCAAAGCTTCCACTTGCTGCCGCAATTCATTGGTCCGGGGATTCCCCGTATCCACCGGGTCCAAATGGATGACCAGATGGATCCCTTCCTCCACCAGGAAATCCCGCTCGATATTGTCGATAATGTCATGGCTCACCATGATATCCTGATCCGCCGACACTTCACAGTGGACCGAGGCAAAACATTTGGAAGGCCCATAAGTATGCACCGTCAAATCATGCAAACCGATGATGTGATCGTAACTTAGGATTTTCCTGTAAATCCGCTCCACCAATTCCCGGTTGGGCGCCATCCCCAATAAAGGATTGCTGGTCTCCATCACCAACTTTACGCCGGACACCAGAATAAACAGGGCCACCAAAGCACCCATATACCCGTCCAAATTGTAACCGGTCGCATGGGTAATGACCATGGCCAACAGCACAGCTGATGTTGCCAGGATATCATTGCGACTGTCCGCCGCAGCCGCCGTCAACGTCAGCGAATGGATCAGCTTGCCGATTTTCCGGTAAAACAGGCTTTGCCAAAGCTTGATCAGGATGGACACAACCAAAATTGCTACGGCCAACACGCCGAACCGGGTTTCTTCGGGGGCCAATATTTTATGGATCGAACTGACGAACAGTCGGATTCCCAAAAACAAGATGATCAAGGATACCGCCAAGCCCGACAGATATTCCATCCGTGCGTGTCCGTAAGGATGTTCTGCGTCTGCCGGTTTCCCGGAGAGTTTAAAACCGATCAGCGTCACCAGCGACGAAGCGGAATCCGAAAGATTGTTCACTGCGTCCGCCGTAACCGAAATACTGTGGAATAAAATCCCTACCGTCATCTTAATCAGGAACAACAGCACATTGGAGGCAATTCCCACGATACCGGCAAACTTACCGTAGCTTTCCCGGACCTGGGCATCGCCAATATTCTGATAGTCTTTTATGAACAAACGAATGAGCCACTGAGTCAAAGCCAACCTCCGGTAAATCAAAAATATGAATAAGGATAGGTACTATTCTTAATAATATATCATTGAATAAAGTAAAAAGTCAACTATATCCGACAAATAGTTTTTTCCGTGATTAACATATTAACGCCCTGAAAACAAAGGAAGGAGGCACACGAATGGACAACAAAAATTGGCTGAGCCCGTTTCACCATGACTTTTGGGGGGACCGGTTCTTCAACCATTTGATACCCAAGAGTTTTAACGATTTCCTCAAAATCGATAACTTCGGTCCCTCCGTGGATTTGAGGGAAACGGATAACGAAATCATCCTGCGCGCCGACATCCCCGGCGTCAGTCCGCAAGAGCTGGACATCACCGTCGATGAAAACGTGATCATCCTCAAAGGCGAAATTAAACAGGACCAAGACCGGAACGAAAAAGGATACCATATCACGGAACGGCGTTACGGCAGTTTTTATCGGACCATTCCGCTGCCTGTCGCCGTTAAATCCGATCAGTCCACTGCCCGTTATAAAAACGGCGTGCTGGAACTGAGAGTCCCGAAAGCGGAGCCCTCCGTACAACGGGGCTTCAAACCAAAGATTGAGTCGGATGATCGGACCTTACAATAACGTACCGATGCAAACATGAGCCATCCAATCAGGATGGCTCTTTTCTTTTGGGTCTTTTGAAAGCCACAGTCGGAGAACGACGGATCCTTGCCAATTATTTTTTCCTTGACAATAACCGGATAACGGTTGATAAGATAAAGTAAGATAATTAGGATTTGGACATGCAGCAAGGAGGCACAACCATGAGTTTCATCCGTACCAAGGGACCGGGATTGATCCTGGCGACGGGATTGGCACTGATAGCCAACTATTTAGGTCTTGTCTTCCCCATCGTCGGCGGCCCGGTCTTTGGCATTGTATTAGGTTTATTTCTAGGCAATCTTTGGCATAAACCGGAAAATGTAACTGCCGGTCTGACGTTTGCTTCCAAAAAAGTGCTCCAATGGGCAATCATTGCCTTAGGGGGAGGTTTAAGCCTGACCCAGGTTTACAAGGTCGGCATGACGTCATTTTCGGTCATGTTTTTCACCCTTGCCGCTGCGTTTATCACCGCTTACGGATTTGGTCGACTGATGCGGATCCCGATTAAACTGACCAGCCTTATCGGAATGGGCACCGCCATTTGCGGCGGGTCGGCCATTGCCGCCATCTCTCCTATCATCGAAGCGGAAGACCGGGAGATCGCATATGCCATCTCCACCGTATTTCTCTTCAATATCATCGCTGTTTTGATCTTTCCGCCGTTAGGCCATTTACTCCATTTTTCGGACCAGGCTTTTGGCTTGTTAGCCGGAACCGCCATTAACGACACATCTTCCGTCGTGGCCGTCGGCTATGCTTACAGCAATGCAGCCGGTGCTTATGCTACCATCGTCAAACTCACCCGGACCACGATGATTATTCCGATCTCGCTGATCTTTGCGGCCGTAGTAACACTCGAAAAAAAACGTTCCTCCGCCGGAAACGACGGCGTCAATTATCGGTTCAAAGCTATCTTCCCCTGGTTTATTCTCTGGTTTTTAGCGGCTTCGCTGTTAAATACCGCAGGAATCATCGCCGGGCATACCGCCACTTTATGTACGGTAACCGGAAAATTCCTCATCGTCATCGCCCTGTCGGCCATCGGCCTCAATTCCGACTTTAAAAAATTACGGAAGACCGGATTTAAACCGATGCTCCTCGGCCTAATCGTCTGGATCAGCGTAACGGTAACTGATATTATGGTCCAATGCGCAACCGGTCAGGTATAATGAAAAAATGTCTCCGGTTTTCCTCTTGCAACTGTTGAATTTGGGCCATCATCGCTGTTATGCACATTAAATTTAATTATAAAACAGCTAATTTAAATATCAAATAGACAATCCTGCTGACTCTCCATGATAATCCTGCTGATTTTTTATGTTTCGCGACAAAGAAAAACCCGCCATGGATGGCGGGTGCGCGTCTAATTATCCTCCGCCAACTCCGGAGGAATCTCAATGGTCTTATCCGTCAGGAACATGGTAAAATGACACTTACAATAAA
>JAKOSX010000064.1 GCA_029776595.1 Bacillota bacterium
CCATCCTTATTTGTCGGAATTGCCTTTGACGCGGGAGGTGTTGCTTCCGGCCCGATGACCGCCACCTTTGTTTTGGCCTTTGCGCAAGGAGTCGCCGAAGCAACGGAAGGCGCCAATGTTTTAATTGACGGTTTTGGTATAATTGCAATGGTCGCTTTAACACCATTAGTTGCCCTACAGGTTTTGGGATTTATTTATAAAATCAAATCACAAAAGGCGGGTGTTCATCATGAGTAACAACTCCGGAATCGACGAATGGGTTTTGCTATGCGCGATAGTAAATTTCGGCGTTGGGAGCAAAGTAATAAATATTCTTAAGCAGCAAGGGGTAACCGGAGGCACCATCTTTTTAGGTAAAGGCACAGTCAGAAACCATCTGTTGGAAATATTGGATTTAACCGATATCCGGAAAGAAATTGTGCTGAGCGTCACGGTGTCGTCTTTAGCTGACCGGGCACTGGAAGCGCTCAATCAACAGTTGGCTCTTCATAAACCGCATCATGGCATCGCATTTACAATCCCGGTCAAAGGCCAGGTTGGCGTCCATCATCCTGAAGCGCCGGGCCAATCAAAGGAAAGAAGAGGTGTGATTAAACCGATGTATAATGCGATATTTACGATTGTGGACAAAGGCAAAGCCGAAGAGGTCGTTGAAGCGGGCAAATCCGCCGGCGCGCGGGGAGCGACCGTCATCAACGCCAGGGGCTCGGGGATCCATGAAACACAAAAGTTATTTGCCATGCCGATTGAACCGGAAAAAGAAATCGTGATGATCCTTGCCCAAGTCGAGCTTACAGACGCCATTGTGTCGAAGATCAAAGCACAGCTCCAGATCGAGGAACCCGGGAAAGGGATCATGTTTATCCTCAATGTGGATAAGACTTACGGTTTATATAATTAAAAACAAAGCCCGGTTGGTCACACCAACCGGGCTTTTCGGCTGTATTATCATTTATTCATATTTAATTCCTGTTCGATTCGGCCCAGATCCGCCAATGCCATTTCGGCTTCGCGCAGGACGTGGCTGGCCAGTAAGGGCGAGATCAGACTAAGCACTTTACAGGTTTCTACCAATTCCAAAGCAACCGCTTTAAAATCCCTGATCTCCATGGTGGCCGCGATGACTTCTCCATTAAACCGCTGCAGTCTGGGGATGACGAATGGTTCCTTGAGATTCCCAAAGCCCGGTGGTAACGGCTGGCCCATCATATCGGCCGGTAAGAGGTGGTTTTCATAGTCCCTGGGGACCAGCATTGATTGTAAATCCTCCCCTTGCAGACGCAGGGTTTCAAAATTCATCCCGAATTGGGTCGCCCTCCGGACCAACGGCCGTTCCGATGGATCCAACAAATGGGCAATAAACCTGGCGTGATCCCCCATGATCCGCAGCCAAAAGATCTCTTCTTCCAGCGCCAATTCGGCCAGCGGCGTCTGGATATTGTTGTTCAGTTTCAGCAAGTTTGCCCGGAAACGGATTGCTTCCCGGCGGATGTGGTCCAACAACAACGGATAATTAAAGCCGCCAAGGCGACAGGTGATCATGCGTTTTAAGACAAAAGTCTTGAACTCGATGATCCGGTCCAGGGCCTTAATTATATCTTGATTCAGGGCGCAAACCGCCGCCCGGTCGCTGGGCGTCTGGTCGGCGCGGGCTTTTAAACCCGCGAAGATCTCCTCCAGCTGCCGGGCTTCCTCAATTAACGCCGTTTCCATACAGGGTAAGCCTTCGCGGATGAAGAGGGCGTGTTCGGACATGATCTGGGTCCAGAACCGGTCCTGTCTTAATGACTCGGTAACAAAATCATTCCGATCCTTGATTGGTCTCACCTCCCCGTCACCGCTCTCATTTCATTATAGTAGAGACCGGACGGGGATGTGTTCGTCCACCGTGAGACCGAAAGCAGAATTACCGGCCTTCTTCCGCCCGCTGATTTGATTTAATTATAGATTAATTATTATAGAGCAGCCCCCAAGCAATCGAGGGTTTGGTATCTCAAACTCAGACATGCCGCGAACCTTCCATCCCCCGTCGACCCATAGCAGGCTGATTTCATATTCTCCTCCTATCCATCCGGTTGTGGTTTATTTTTTTATAAACACCTCCAAAGGC
>JAKOSX010000065.1 GCA_029776595.1 Bacillota bacterium
CCATAATGGCCCTCATCATGTTTCGCCCATACCTGAAAACAGAAAGACAGAACTAGACCCATTACAATGATTGCAAAGATTGACCTTCTCCGGTTCATCATCCCACTTCTCCTTCATCTATTTCCATAATTTTATGAAACAGTATTTTATTCTAAATTTTCCCTTTAATTCCTGCTATAGTATGTTTTATTTTAAAAGCAACATTTTGATAACATCTTCATTCCATAAAGACCTATCTCTAATAATTAAGGTTTTCACAGTTCTTCACCATCCGGCCTTTCAACAGCCAATTAAGCATTGACTATCGTGGCAACCGAGTTTTTGAGGCACCATTGTCTCGCAAATTGATATTGATATCTAATACTAACCATCAATACATACATCTTCATCAACGCAAAAATACACTGGAAAGAAAAACCCACCAGGGACGGCGGGCCCGCGGCTTTGATTCCGGATGAATCACAGCCGTCGGTTCATTGAGCTCAAACCGTTAGGCCGACAAGCCGGTATTATGGATAGCTTCGAGGATGCACAACGTTCTCTATTAACAACAAAACCAGGCCCATCATCAAATAAGGAAGCTGCTAAAATCAACTGGATTCAATCTACTTGTGAAGATAAAAAAACCGCCTCAGCTTTCACCAAAGCGGTTTCTTCTTAACGGTTGAAATTAAATTGATGCCTATTTCTTCCCTGCATTCTGCGGCGGATTTTGTGCCGGGATGATCTTTACCCGATACTTTTCCCTCACATGCTTTGCCAGCTTTTCTTGAAGCGACGCCGGGACGGTCACGGTTTTCGGGTCGCCGTCACTGATATACAGTAAATCCTGATTTTTCTGATGGCGCTTCATAAAGGCCTCCGGACCCCAGGGAGTGTCCCCGGCCTGCACCCGTTCCAGGAGGTATGGATTGAAGTCCACGGAATAGGGCGACGGCGCGGTAGCCGAGCCGACCAGCATCACCGATTGATGCTCATAGCGGATACCTTCATAGACGCCTCTTCGTTCCAACTCCCGGTTGTTCGCATGGACTCCGAAAGGCAAGGCCAGACTGCGGACCTGATACCCCGGAAGATAGGATTGAATTTCTTTCACGGCCAGGGCCAATTGTTTTTGGACGCCGATATCGTCGGTTTTCCCCAGATTTTGGTGCCAATAGGTATGATTGCCGATCTCATACCCGTTCTTCACCAAAAACTCCAGTTTCTTTTGGATATATTCCTCCTGGCCGAAGAGGCGCAACCCTTTTTTGATGGCCGTCAAAACATAGAACGTGGCCGTCAAGGGGAAATCCGGATGTTTCTTTTTGAAAATTTCCATAATTCCTACAGCGCAAGACGGATCGATCACCAACCGGTCCCCTTTTTGGATATACCGGAATTGCCCTTCGCTGGAATCATCAAAGGTCAGCACAAACGGCGTCTTCCCGGCCGGAACGTCCATCTTTCCGCTGACCAACGCATCCAAGGATATAGGGTAATAATTATTGGCATACAGCATTTCCAGATCTTTTTGAAAGTTCTCCGGCGTCCGCCGCCACCGGTCCTCCGGGTAACCGATGAGGTGATATTCAAGGATCATGATCCTTCCCAATTCGTTGGCCTTGAAGGCCGTAGCGGACTGGGCTGCATGGCCGCCCCCTGTTTGAAACAGATTAAAAAGAATCAATAACATCAAAAAACCGATCATCGCTGTCCGTCGTGTTGCCAAGGATATTTCCTCCACCATTTGATTTTTTTAGGAAATATTCAGGGATATTTGCCGTTCTTCTTCAAAAACCTGCTGGTAAATTAAATTTTTCTTTTTACCATATATTTATCATTCATGAGTAGGGATTTTGCGATAAAAGCGCGAATTGGTTGGTAAAATGCGATCAAGAAAGGCGGCCGAAAGATGATTGATGTCCAAAACATGCCCGATCAGCGAGGTATCGAAATTCAACGGGTAGGGCTGAAAGACGTGAACCTTCCCTTTCAAATCCGGATGCAAAACGGAGAATTTCAGCATGTCCAGGGCAATGTGACCGTTGCCGTCTGTTTGCCCCATCAGTTTAAAGGGACCCATCTCAGCCGCTTTATGGAGCTGTTGATGCGTTGGAGCGATCAACCTATCTCCTCCAAAGAACTTCGGCAATTGCTGACGGAAGTCTGTGCCAACCTTGAAGTGAAAGAAGCCGAGATCAGCCTGAAATTCCGGTATTTCCTGCCCCTTCCGGCGCCGGTCAGCCGGATCATCGGCTACCTCGACTACCTTTGCGAGTTTAAAGGTGTCTATCAACAAACGGAAAACCGCTTCGAATCCTGGATCGGCGCAGAAATCCCGGTACTCTCCCTCTGCCCGTGCAGCAAGGAGATTTCCGAATTCGGCGCCCACAACCAGCGGGCGATCATCCGCGCCCTGGTCCGTTTCGACTATCCCGGGAAAATCCTCTGGCTGGAGGAATTGATCGAGCTCCTCCGTCACCAGGGCAGCTGCCCCGTTTACCCCGTCTTAAAACGGGAAGATGAAAAATATGTCACGGAACAGGCTTATCTTAACCCTAAATTTGTGGAAGATATCCTCCGTGACTCGGTACTGGCCCTCCGCACCGAACCCCGGATCAACCGTTTCCAGGTGGAGGTCGAAAGTTACGAATCCATCCACAACCACAGTGCGTTTGCATCCCATGTGGAGGACAGAAAAGGCACGAGTTGAGTATAGTTGACAGTGGACAGTTAACAATTGAATATTCTCCTTTTGAGCACACAGTGCACGGTGCATAGTTATTGATCAGGTACGGGGTTCTGGGTTCTAGGTCCTGAGTCGTGGAGAGAACGTGCAGCATTCCTACCTATACCCAGTGCCCAGTACCTAGTACCCAGTATCTAAAATCACTCCTCATCTTTGTAACTGCAACACCATTCCTCATACCCGCACCCGGGGCAATCGGCTTTGGCCGGATAATCCCCGGCTTCCCGATGGTTCCTTATCCATTCGGCCATATCCCGAAGTTCGGCCATCAACTTGTCCAGGTTCGCCTGATCCAAAGGCACGGTCACCCGGGAGTCCGGATAGGGGAAATAGAGTTCCGCCCGGTCCGGCAGTCGGCCCCATAGCTCCCGGACAGCCAATCCATACAATTGAACCTGCCAGTAATAATTGGCCGCCACCTGCTGGACTTTGGCTTTGGAGATCCGGTGGGTTTTGTAGTCGACCAGCACCAATTCCCCGGCTTCATTCAAGAGCAAGCGGTCAAACCGTCCCTCCACCCGTATTTCCGGAGTTATCTTAATAATAAACGGCACCTCGTCCCAACACCGGGTAAACCGGTTATACTCACTTTGACTGAAATGCATCCATATTCGTTGCAATTCCTGCTTAAGCCCATCCGGGTCAGTCAGCCGGTGACTCTTCACAAACCGCTCCCACAAAGCTTCCGGCCACTCCTCCGTTCGAAGCCGGGCAGCTTGATGCAAAAAGGTACCGATCTCGGTGCCCATCCCGTCGGATCCGGCCGATTCGAAACCGCGATCCGGCTCCGGCTCGGGAATCCCGTAAATATACCGATACAGGAAACGGCGGGGGCAATCTTTAAATGC
>JAKOSX010000066.1 GCA_029776595.1 Bacillota bacterium
AGCGGATTCCGTGCGGTATCGGCTTTCCTTGAGGCTGAATTGAACTTTCCGACTGAAACGAGTTTTCAGTGGATGATAGAGAGACTGGCGGCTGGCCGAGGGACCATCTTTGACGATCTATTGCGCACCCATGGGATTTATTCGAAACGATTGGTCCGAAAGTGCGTTTCCGTTTATCGGGGCCATCGGCCGGATATTCATCTGAGCGAAGCGGCTGCCCGTTGCCTGGAGCGTTTCCGGGATGTTCCCAAATATATCGTGACCGATGGAAATAAAATTGTGCAGGCGAATAAAATTAAAGCTTTAGGGCTGACAGAGGTGATGAAGGATTGTTTCATCACCCATCGCTACGGCATTCGTCACGCGAAACCCTCGCCTTATTGCTTCTTAAAGATTTGCGAACAGGAGGATGTTCCACCCCAAACGGTCGTTTATATTGCTGACAACCCGGAAAAGGACTTTGTGGGGATCAAACCGTTAGGCTTTAAAACCATCCGGCTTATGCAAGGGCAGCATCGGGATCTTCGCCTGCCTGCGGAGTATGAAGCGGACCGTCAAATCATGTCGCTGGATGAGTTGACGGAAGAGGTTTTAGAGAGTTTACAGTTGACATTGGACAGTTGACAGTGAAAGTAATATTCTTTCTCTCCTTGAAAAAACTTTACTGATGTAAATTATTTAGGTATCTTGTGCTTTATAACGGTATAGATTGAATCAACCCCCAATATTGCCTGTTGGACTGTTGTCTGGGTGAGCTCAATGAACGAACCTTTCCAAAGGGGTTGTGCGGTCAACCCCTTTGGAAACCCCACCGCTGAGGACATTGTGTCTCCAGACCCCTCCAATCCTGATGGTCATCCTTGACTATCGATTGGTAAGACTTCGCCATTGCTATCCTTGCCGCCGCATCCATTGCGGCGGCTTCAGGGCTTATACTGACTGCCAACGACTGTGATTCATCCAGAATCAAAGCCGCGGACCCGCCATCCATGGCGGGTTCTTTTCTGTATGCTGAAATTTTGAACCCTCCAATCTTAAGCGGCAGTGGGCCTTCAGTAACGCATTCACGGTTAACTTATAGACTTTTATTGAATGAAAAGTGAACATTCGGGAGAGGCAGGAGGGCGAACAGCGTATTCTGGCGGCGAATGAACTCATGATATTTCTCAATATTTACTCGCCCTAAAGAAAATTTTTATGGTAAAATCGGAAGGAAATGTTGATTATTTAATTGAGAAAAACATATCTATCGTCAAAATTTATCAATTAAAATTTTATGATATATATTTATAACCTGTAAATTGATAGAGGTGTTAGATTATGAACCCTATCCAAATCGGTCCGTTTACCATCGGGGAGAATGCGCCTCCGTTCATCGTTGCCGAGATGTCCGGGAATCACAACCATTCCTTGGAGCGGGCTTTGGCCATTGTCGAGGCGGCGGCAAAAGCCGGAGCCCATGCGGTAAAGCTTCAAACTTATACTGCGGATACGATGACGCTGGACATCGATGAGGGAGAATTTTTTATCGATGATCCGAACAGTCTGTGGCAAGGGACGTCCTTATATAAATTGTATC
>JAKOSX010000067.1 GCA_029776595.1 Bacillota bacterium
AAGCCCCTCTTCCTTCCGGAGAGGGGCTTTGCGGCCGATTATTCCAACCGCCAGATTTCTTTCTTCAATTTTCGGATGATCCGTTTTTCCAACCGGGAGATATAGGACTGGGATATCCCCAGAAAATCGGCAACCTCTTTTTGAGTCTTTTCAATGCCGTCTTTCAGGCCGAAACGCAACTCCACGATGACCTTCTCCCTGTCGGAAAGATGGTCCAATGCATATCCCAACAGTTTTCGATCGACTTCTTCTTCGATATATTTATAAATCGAATCGTTTTCCGTGCCCAAAACGTCGGAAAGCAGCAATTCATTCCCGTCCCAGTCGATATTGAGGGGTTCGTCGAAGGAAACCTCCGAACGGGTCTTGTTGTTGCGCCGTAAATACATTAAGATCTCGTTTTCTATGCACCGGGAAGCATAGGTGGCCAGTTTAATCTTTTTAGCCGGGTCAAAGGTATTGACGGCTTTGATCAAACCGATGGTTCCAATAGAAACCAAATCTTCGATGCCTACCCCGGTATTTTCAAATTTCCGGGCAATGTAGACCACCAACCGCAAATTACGCTCGATTAATACGGTTTTGACCGCCCGGTCCCCGTTGGCCAACCGTTCAAGCAGATAAACCTCTTCATCATTGGTCAACGGCGGCGGCAAGGCTTCGCTGCTTCCGATATAAGCAATGAGTTTCGGGGCCATCCCAAGCTTTATGAGAACGCGCAGGAAAAGAACCCTGAACATCAATGCCCATTTTCGAATCTGCCGACCCATCATTGTTCCTCCTTTTTAATAGCCCCCTTCAGTTAATACGGCCGGAGGTATGAGGCCCTGATATGTTCCGTCCGGCGACAGGCGGGATCGGTGTAACGCTACCACCACGTTTCTGTGAATCGCCGTTTGATTTCTCAGGTTGACCACCAGGGCATCCGGCCGAAAACCGACCATCATTCCTCCGCTGTGGCCAACGGCATGAAACGGCAAAAGGCGGAAGCGTTTCTCCCATCCTTCCGGTACATCCTGATACCCTCGAATCTCCCCGTCGAAAAAGCTTTGGGAGAAGCGGATCAGTTCCGGCGGCAACCATGGCCGGAATTGCTCCAACTCCACCACCACCACCGGGTGTCGCGTCAAGGGATCCGTCAGGGTATTTCCCGTATCCAGCAAGGCTGTGAGCCGGACTTCATGCTCATCCCAACATACCGTCACCGGGAAAAGGCATACCTGTTCCCAAACCTTTTGATGGACCACTCCCCATCCCAGTTCTCCCAGGACGAAGATGAACATTACGTGCAGCCAGAAACGCCATCCCAGCCCGATCTCCGCGCGAAAAAAACGTTGATTGAGGCTGTCGATTCCCCAATGAATTCCGGCCAATAAAAACGAGAGTAAATAAAAATATCCGGCGAGACGGGTCATCTTTCGTAACGTGACCGGATAAAAGACGATCCCGAGCATCATTCCGGGAAGGATCACCATATACAGGAAAGGGGAGAGAATCCAAGGATACAGCAATCCCGAAGAGGCCTGGTGCATGAGCACCCCAAATTGAAACAACCCGCCCACCAGCCCACCGACAATACAACGCCGGATACGAGGCTGATACGACGCAATTTGTCCGACCATCCACAACAAGGCAGCATCCTGAATCCATCCGAGGAGGCCACCCAAGAGCGGAATTATCTAAATAGACGGTCACTGTCTCCACGGCTTCACCGCCTCACATCCTTATTTTACAAAAAATTACGGGGATTTCCTCTTTTAAAAATCCGACAAACTTTCGCTTAATCCCTGTTTTTCCCGGTTTTTGCCGAAAGGGCCAAAAGACGCCAAAAGCGCCCAGGGTATTCCCTGAACGCTTTTGAATTCCATCGTTGTTTTACATCTATTTTTTCCTCAAAAAGGTGGGTATCTCCAAGTCATCCGTGATGAACGGCCGGATCTCCAAATCCGGGGGAATCCGTTTCGGCCGGCGTTGTTCAAACCCGGTAGCGATGACCGTTACCCGGATTTCATCCCCTAAGGTTTCGTCGATGACCGCCCCGAAGATGATATTGGCATCCGGATCCGCGGCTTCCGAAATGATGGCAGCGGCTTCATTGACTTCATACAATCCCAGGTTACTGCTGCCGGTGATATTCAGCAATACGCCTTTCGAACCCTCGATAGAGGCTTCCAACAGGGGGCTTTCCACTGCAGCCTTCGCCGCAAGCACCGCCCGGTTTTCCCCTTTGGCCACCCCGATTCCCATCAGGGCCGAACCTGCATCAGACATGATGGTTTTCACGTCGGCAAAGTCCACGTTAATCAAACCGGTAATGGTAATCAAATCGGATATGCCCTGAACGCCTTGGCGGAGAACGTCGTCGGCAATACGAAACGCCTCCAACATGGGCGTGTTTTTGTCCACGATCTGCAACAACCGCTCATTGGGGATGGTGATTAACGTATCCACGCAATCTTTCAACACGGATAAGCCCCGCTCCGCCTGCATCATTCGAACCCGGCCTTCAAAAGCGAAAGGTTTGGTGACCACGCCTACGGTAAGGGCTCCGCTTTCCTTGGCAATCTGGGCGATAATCGGTGCGGCACCGGTTCCGGTCCCTCCGCCCATTCCGGCGGTGACGAACACCATATCCGCCCCTTGAAGAATTCCGGCCAATTCTTCTTTGCTTTCCAATGCCGCTTGTTGCCCGATTTCAGGATTGGCTCCGGCGCCCAATCCTTTGGTCAGCACATCACCGATACGCAACCGGATATCCGCATTGGAACGGTTTAACGCTTGTCCGTCGGTATTGATCGCGATAAACTCAACACCTTGAATTTTGGCTTCAATCATCCGGTTGATAGCATTGGTGCCACCGCCGCCGACACCGACGACTTTAATATTGGCAAATTGCTGATTGGCAACCTCAAATTCGAGCATAAATTAATCCTCCTGTTGATGCATATCCGAATCATCGATATATGTCATTGATTGATTTCAAGGATCTAAATGTCTATTAGTTCCACATGGAATGCAATTCCCCTTCTTAGAAAAATTTTTTATTTCGGTAACATTCCTTCATTAATGGGATACCGTCGGGATATCCGGCACCCGCAAATTAATCGCCTTGAACTCATGGAATTTCTCATGGCCGATGATGGCCCGCAAATTGGCGATTTTCGCTTCCAGCTTTTCCGGATTGCCCAAGTCCGCCGGTATTCGGGCAGACGAAGGGGTTCTGAGATAAAGGCGGTAATTCCGGATATCGATTTCCGTGGTCATCTCCCGAAGTG
>JAKOSX010000068.1 GCA_029776595.1 Bacillota bacterium
CTTCCCGTAGCTCCCACAGGGGCCGGGATAAATCCACATAATACCGATGGGGGTTTTCAAAACGGAGGACTTCCTCCCATAAGGTCTCCAACTGAGACCGGCAATAGGACCGAATCTCCTGGAGTTCCCGTCGCCGGTGGACGCAGCGCCCGTTGTCAAAGAGGCGGGTCAGTAATCTTCGCGCTTTAAACCGGTGGAGGGTCTTGCGTTTCCAGATATGATCCGGATCAAAGATCTCATATGGCCGGCTGTCGTCGATCACTTCGTCGGCCAAAGTGATCACATCGGCAATGGCTTTGCCCGTATCGCCGTCATACAACCGCCATAGCTGCTTAAACCCGGGAATGGTGATCTTGCTCACATTTTCGCTGACTTTAATCTTGGGCACGATGCCGGCCTCGCTTTCCAGCGCCGCCAGCTTGTACACGCCGCCGAACACCGGCTCCGATTTGGACGTAATCAACCGTTCCCCGACGCCGAAGATATCCACCTGGGCGCCCTGAATCAGGATATCCCTGATGATATACTCGTCCAAGGCGTTGGAAGCCACGATTTTGCAATCGCTGAAGCCGGCCTCATCCAACATGCGGCGGGCCTCTTTGGACAAGTAGGTAATATCGCCGCTGTCAATGCGGATGCCCTTGGGCCGGTACCCCCGAGGGACGATCTCTTCCCTGAAGATCTGAATCGCATTGGGAACGCCCGACTTTAACACATTATAGGTATCCACCAGCAACGTGCAGTCGCCGGGATAGGTTCGGGCATAGGCCCGGAAAGCCTCCAACTCGCTGGGGAACGCCTGTATCCAGCTATGGGCCATCGTCCCCAACGCGGGTATCCCAAAATCCCGCTCCGCGATGGTACAGGAGGTGCCGACGCACCCTCCGATATATGCCGCTCGGGCACCGTAAATGGCTCCGTTATAGCCTTGAGCCCGCCGGGTGCCGAATTCCATCACCGGCCTGCCCTGGGCCGCCCGGACGATCCGGTTGGCTTTGGTCGCAATGAGACTTTGATGATTGATGGTCAACAACACCATGGTCTCAATGAACTGTGCCTCAATCATCGGGCCCCGGACGATGACGATGGGTTCATTGGGAAAGATGGGCGTCCCTTCCGGAACGGCCCACACATCGCAACTGAACCTGAAATTCCTTAAGTACTCCAAAAAATCTTCACTGAACAGCTTCCGACTGCGTAAATAAGCAATATCCTCATCGCTGAAATGAAGGTTTTGCAAATAGTCGACCAATTGCTCCACGCCGGCCATGATCGCAAAACGGCCGTTATCCGGGATGGTCCGGAAAAACATGTCAAAATAAGCAATTTGCCGCTGCAAACCGTTTTGGAAATACCCATTGGCCATGGTCAATTCATAAAAGTCGGTCAGCAAGGTTAAGTCAAGCCGTTCCATCATCGACCCCCTCCTTCCGGGCTCTGCGCCGGGGCTTTCCGCCCATTGCCAAACCCTTCGTCATTCTACGTCAATATCATCCAGGCCCCATCCGTTCAAAATCCCCTTTTGCCTGAGCCGCCGGATCCCTTCAAAAATAATTTTGGCATGATCGAAAGCAAGGCCGCTGGATTGCAGTATCTCCGGTTCCGGCCGGACCGGTCCGGAAGGTTCCCGGACTGTCCGAAGCATGGCCCAAAGCCGCCGTTCGCCGCAGGTCAACGTCAACCGGTACTCCCGTTCATTGCTTGATGCTTGGGTCACTCCCTTTTCCCCGCCGTCCAGCGGGCGACAGTCCACCGTAAACCAGGCCGCATCGTCGGCGTCGTCGACCGCTTCCGCCTCACGGCAGCTTTGATCCCCTAACGCCAGATAAGAGACGGTGATGACCCGGGTCCGGGGATCCCGTCCCACCTTGCCCCAGGTATAAAGCTGCTCCATATAAACAGGGGTTACCCCGGTTTCTTCCTGTAACTCCCGTAAAGCCGCTTCTTCCAAATCTTCATCCATATTGACAAACCCCCCGGGCAAAGCCCATTGTCCGATAAAAGGATGATCGCCCCGTTTGATCAGGAGCAGTTGAAGGCATTTCCCCGGCATCTCCCCGCCGTCCGCCAAGGTAAACAGCAACGTATCCGCAGTCACCGACGGCCGGTCATACTTTGAAGGATCATAGGCGGCTAAAAATTCCGCTTCGGTTAAACCGTCTTTGTTTTTTAACGGTGAAGAACTCATCGGACGCACCCCCAAAACCATATTTCAATCCATCCTTGTTATTATTCTAACAAAAACGCACCCAAAGTTCATCGCATACACGAAAAAAAAGAAAAAACCGTCCCCGCAGGAACGGTTATGCCATATCCGATGACAGTCGCTAACCAACCTGATTTTTGAGCCAGGCGGTCAATTCCGGAAAACCTTCCCCGGTGGAACAGGATACTTCAAACAGGGGCGCCTTTTCGTTTAACGCTCGGACGCCCCGGACAAAGCTGTCCGTGTCGAACCGGATATACGGCTTCAAGTCAATTTTGTTAAGGATGACCACATCCGCCGCTTCGAACATGGATACGTATTTATACGGCTTATCATGGCCTTCCGGAACGCTGGCGATGACCATCCGGACAGTCTCGCCCAGGTCAAAGGCTGAAGGACAAATCAGGTTGCCCACATTCTCAATGAACAGCACCGAATGGTCCGGAGGTTGCAGCTCCCGGACGGCTTCCCGGATCATGTTGGCATCCAGGTGGCAGCCGCCTCCCGTATTGATCTGCAGCACCGGCACGCCCATGGCCTCGATCTTTTCCGCATCGATGGAAGAAGCGATATCTCCCTCCACCACACTGAAGGGGACGTCACCGGCCAAGCGGTGCATCAATTCCATGATCACACTGGTCTTACCGGCTCCCGGCGAGGCCATGACGTTCACCACCGTAATATGCCTGCGGGCGAAATCCTCCCGGTTGGCTTCAGCCAATTGGTCGTTGGCTGACAAGATATTTTCCATCACTTTAATCTTCATTCGATCTCTATACTCTCCACATAAAACTCTTTTCCGACATCGGTCGGCGTGCCCAAACCGCCGCAAACGGGGCATTCAAAACCATGCGCCGGTTTGACGAAATTCCGTCTGCAGTGTTTACAATAGAACTCCGCTTTGACCCGCTTAAATACCAATTCGGCTTCTTCCGCCACAGTCCCGGCGGCAATCATCGGAAAGTACATGCGTACCGAATCATCCACTATGGTGGAAAGATCGCCGATGACCAGGTGAATCCGGGTAACTTTGCGGGCACCGGCCTTTTCGGCCTCGGCGGCTACAATTTTTACGATGCTCCGCGTGACGGCATACTCGTGCATAACCCTTTAGCCGGCCTGAGACTGGCTCTCCTCTTTCGATTCCTGAATATATGTGAGTTTATCTTTTGCCGTTGACGGCTGAGTATACGTTTCATCCATCAGGATGCACTTTTTGGGGCATACTTCGACACAGGCCCCGCAAATAACGCATTTGAAAGGGTCAATCTCCCAAGACTTGGCGTTACGGTCCACCCGGATGGCATCCGCCGGACACTTTCTGGAACAGATCCCGCAAAAAATGCACTTTTCGATCTCTACCCCTTTCACCCGGCCGCGGCTGGCTTTAAACGGCTCCCGTTTCTCCAACGGATAGCAGCGGGTGGCAGGTTTCGTCCCTAAATTTTTAAAGATATTACCGATCATATCAAACATGATTTATCCTCCATACCTTCATCCATAACCTGCCCAAGCTTACCGCTCAGTGCAGCTGATACATGGGTCAATGGTTAAAATCAGGATAGGAACATCCGCCAATTGATGCCCGGGAAGCATCTTCAGCAGTGCCGGAATATTAGCGAAAGTCGGTGTACGGACCCGTAACCGGTCCAGCGTCTTGCTGCCGTTGGCCCGCATATAATACAGGGCTTCGCCCCGGGGTTGTTCCACCCGGGAGATCACTTCGCCGTTGGGGTTCCCCTTCTCCGGCACATGGATGGGGCCGTCCGGAATTTTGGCGATGGCTTGCCTGATCAGGTCCACCGACTGATAGACCTCCCGCAGCCGCACCTTCATCCTGGCATAACAGTCGCCGTCCGTCTCCACCACCGGTTCCAGGTCCAATTCATTGTAGGCTGCATAGCCTAACGTCCGGACATCTTCGGCAATCCCGCTGCCCCGGGCCATGGGGCCGACCGCCCCCCAAAGCTTGGCGTTTTCTTTACTGAGTACGCCGATGCCCACCATCCGGTGTTTCACCGTATAATCATTGCAGAACACTTTTTCAACCCGTTCCACATCTTCTTTCACTTCATTCACCACAGAATCAATCTTAGCGAGCATCTCCGGCGCAATATCCCGGCGGGTCCCGCCAATCTGGTTGGTGGAAATAATCACCCGGCTGCCGGCGGTCTCTTCCATGATGTCCATGACTTTTTCCCGATCCCGCCAAACCTGCATAAACAGGCTTTCAAACCCGAAAGCGTCGGCGAGAAGGCCCAGCCACAAAAGATGGCTGTGCATCCGATGGAGTTCGCCCCAGATCACCCGCAAAAACCGGGCCCGGTCAGGCACTTCGATCCCCATCAGGCTCTCCATCCCCTGGCAGTACGCCAATGCATGCTTAAAGCTGCATATGCCGCAGATTCGCTCAATGACGAATACATTTTGGGTAAATTCTTTGGTTTCGGTTAATTTCTCAAGTCCCCGGTGTACATAACCGATGGCGGGAATCGCTTCCACGATCCTTTCATCCTGCATCACCAATTTCAATTGCAACGGCTCCGGCAATACCGGGTGCTGGGGGCCAAAAGGGATCACTGTTTTGTTACTCATTGGGGGACACCCCCTTTATCTTTGTTGATGATGGTAATCTGCCGAGCCATCGGCGCTTCCAACTCATCATCGGAGAGCAGCATATGCCCGCCGTAATCGATGACAATATTCTTAATATTCAAGCCGAACAGCTCTTTCATTTCATTTTCGACCAAAACCGCCCCAAAATAGATACCGGAAATGCTCGGGATCTCTTCTTGCTTGTTTACCGTAATCCGCAGATGTTTCATCTCCAGATCCTTGTCAAAATGGTACAAAACGTCCACGGTGCCGTCTCCGTTATCGACACTGGTAGCGGTGATAAAACGATATCCGTTGAACAGCATATCATGAACATATCTCAACAACGATTCCACCGAAATATTTTGAACGTTCTCTATCATCGGAAACCTCCTTTTCAGCTGCTTTACAGCCTTTCCTCCGTTCCGTACCGCTACCGGTCAGGCATGGGCTTTGGCTTCTTTCAACGCCTCCGCCTTTTCTTCCAATTTGGAAGCAGCGAGCATGATACCGTCGATAATGGCTTCCGGCTTGGCACAACAGCCGGGCACGTAAACATCCACCGGCAATACTTTGTCGACACCGCCAAGCACATTATAGCAGTCTTTGAAAATTCCTCCGGTGCAGGCGCAAGCCCCCACCGCCACCACGGCCTTAGGTTCCGGCATCTGATTGTATAAATTCCTTAAAACCCGCTCATTCCGCTTATTCACCGAGCCGGTGACCACCAAAATATCCGCATGTTTAGGATTTCCCACATTGATAATGCCAAACCGCTCCACATCATAAAGCGGCGTTAGGCAGGCCAACGTCTCTATATCACAGCCGTTACAGCTGGTACAATCGTAATGCAAGACCCATGGCGATTTGATGCGCGATTTCTTCACTAAACCCATTGGTTTTCACCGTCCCGTCATTTTAAATAAAGCCAGATGATATTGGTCATCGCCACGCCAATCCCCACGATCCATGTGGCCTGAAGCATCCATTTCCAAGTCATCCGGGCGCTGATATTATCGATGACAATTTCACAGAAATAACAGATCAAGGCGATCCCAATGCCGATCCATACCGGTCGGGCAAAGAACATGGTGATCAGCCCGAGAAACAACACCAATTCATACCAGTGCGTAAGCTCGATGACCGCCAGCTGCGGTCCTGAGAACTCCGTGGTAATCCCCTTAATCAATTCCTGATGCCCGTGATGGGACGTTGAAAAATCAAAGGGCGATTTCCGGAGTTTAATGGTTAACACATAGATGAAAGCGATAAATACCAACGGCAAATCGTATAAAAGCGGCTTGCCGAAGCTGAACATGTCGGAAAACAGCGGCCGAATCATAAAGCTTCCGGTGGACAGGAATATTCCGACCACCATCAGGATAAGCACCGGTTCATACGCCATAATTTGGACAATTTCCCGTTGGGCTCCGATTTTGCTGTACGGCGACCGGACACTCATGGCTCCCATAATCAGCATGATGCTGGAAAAAGCCATGATAAACAGGATCATCAATAAATCCTGGCCCAACATAAACATAGCCAACGCAGCGACAGCGAAAAACAAATGCCCCAGCGCAAACATCATCTGTGTCTGATTAACGATTAACCGTTCTTTCCCAAGGAGCTTAATCAAATCATAAAAAGGCTGCAAGATCGGAGGGCCGCTCCGGCTTTGCATCCGGGCAGTGATTTTCCGGTCGATCCCGGTTAACAGTCCGCCGATAATCGGCGCCAAGATGATGGTTGCCGCCACCGTCAAAATATCTTTAAGGATAACGATATCCATCTCAAATCACCACCCCGAACATGATCATAATAATGGCCCCTGCGATAAAGTTGGCCCAGGGTGTTATATTGGCTTCCCCAAAGGCACCGGCAAAATAATAATTGTGGACAATGACGTGTTCCACCGTATCGGCCGGTGCGTTAAACTCCAATCCTTTGAAGTCTTCCTCCGTATTGGCCCCGCAAAGGTAAGGGGGCTTCCAAAGCTCTGCCTTGGAACTGCGGAAAATATAGGGATATAACAGGAAAAGCAAAAACAAGATCATAAAGAAATAGAAAGATGAAAAGCCGCCGACCATCCTGCCGGATTCGCTGACCAGCCACAACCCGTTGGTCCCGTTGAGCACCGTTTCCGGCAGCCCTTTTAGGGATTCCGTCAGGAAGGGAGCGACCACCGCATTAAATATCATCGAGATATCCACGCCGGTAAAAATGACGGCCAAGACCAGGACGGCCATGGTAGCCGACATGGCGACGGGCAATTTCTCCATTTTATATTTGGCATGGAAGGAAAGGGTCAATATGATCCCGATCCATTTTGACCAAAACACTAAGGTAAAGGCGCTGCCGATGATGATACAGATAAGAACCAGCGGAAGCTTCACCGCAGCCTCCAATGCCAGCCATTTGGTCAACAACACGCCGAAGGGCGGCAACAGCATGGAGATCATGCCGATGACCGCGATCACCGTCGTAAACGGCATTTTCTTAAACAAGCCCTGCATATCTTCGATATCCCGGCTACCGATCTCCAATTCAATGGTACCCACACAAAGGAAAAGCAACGCTTTGGAGATGGCATGGAAAATCATCAAAAGAACCGCTGCACCCAAAGCCACATAAGAGCCGATACCGGCACAGCAGACGATCAGTCCCAGATTGGCAATGGTCGAATAAGCCAACACCCGTTTGCCGTTACTCTGACTGATGGCAATGGCCGAAGCACCGACAAAAGTAAAGGCCCCGGCTACGGCGACCATCGTCCCCAACGTGGTTCCGCTGAAAACGGGAGCAATTCTGACAATCAGATAAACGCCGGCTTTCACCATGGTACTGGAGTGGAGCAACGCCGACACCGGCGTCGGGGCAACCATGGCCCCCAATAACCAACTTTGAAATGGAAATTGGGCCGACTTGGTAAATCCGGCAAAACACAACAAGCCCAGTCCTACCGGAAGTAAACCGGCGGACACCATCCGGTTGCGAAGCAACTCTTCCAGAGACAGGGTCCCCAGAGCGTTATAGATCACGATAATGGCAAAAACAAAAGCCAGTCCGCCCAACATATTGATCCACAAAGCCCGCAACCCGTTCTTTACCGCCTTTTCATTTCCGTCATGGGAAATCAGGAGGAACGAACAGAGGGTGGTGACTTCCCAGAAGAATAACATCCATGAAAGGTTATTGGTCATCACCAAAGCGTTCATCGCACTTAAGAAGATGAACAAAATCGCAAAAAACCGAGGTTGCCTCGATTTCTCCAGGTGTTGGTGATGTTCATGCTCTTTCATATATCCTGTGGCAAAAATGGTAATCATCGGCCCAATCACCGATACCAACAACAGCATGATCAAGGAAAGGTAATCGATGACGAAAACCACATGGGGTTCTTTTACCGAACCCACCAATTCAAAAACGAGTAAGGCCACAGCCTGAAGCACCGACAAAAAGACGATCAACGGCTTTTTATGTTTCATTCCGATGTCGGCGATATAGGCCAACAACAGGAAATCGAACAATTTAAAGATGAAACCCACGTCAAACGGCAAATGCAGACTTTCCAGACTGATCTCGATCTTGCCGCCGGAATGAATCAAATAATAAACGAAACCACCGGCTACAGCGAACATGATCAGCGCTGTAACAAAAACAACGGTATTGCGAACCCATGGTTTGTTAAAAGTATAACAAAGAAACGCACTAAGCAGCGGGATAAAAATAGCCAGGGCTAGCAGCGTATACTTATCCACCGAATTTACTCCTTTCCGTCAGTTACTCCAAACATTCCGCCCAAGTCACAACCATGGCCCTGAACTTCACAGTTTGTAACTTTTTTTCACTTACTCTATTGTACACCCGTTTAAACAAATAATTTGTTACAATTTTGCAAACAGAGAAAACTTTAACCCCCATTTCACATGGTTTTTCCCTCTTTATCCAATTCGTTACCCAATATTTGCATATTAAAATAATATAAGGAACACGCATGCGTGTTCCTGCAGTAAATGGATATTGAGAATGACAGATGTCCGGTAAAAAACTTCACTAGCATATTCTTGGCAACGGATCGCCGACCGGCATGTCGACGATGCGTTTTGTTCCGGCCACCGTCTCCAGCAAGACCTTCCGGGCCGGTTCCCGGAGCACCCGGCCGATAATCCGGGCATCCTTCCCCAATGGGTCCCTTCGCAGAAGTTCCACGGCTTTCCCGGCACTTTCCTCCGGCAGGATCATCACCATTTTCCCTTCATTGGCCAGATACAAAGGGTCCATTCCCAACATCTCACAGATGCCCCGGACTTCCGGACGCACTGGAATCTCCTTCTCCCAAATCAGAATACCGGTACCGCTTTGTTCGGCAATCTCATTCAGCGTGCTGGCCAAGCCGCCTCGGGTCGGATCCCGGAGGACATGAATATCGCGGACTTCGGCCAACACCCGGCTTACCAGATGATGAAGAGGTGCGCAGTCGCTGGCAATCTCCGCCGTTATGTTCAATTCCTCCCGTTCCAGCAGGATCGCAGCCCCGTGATCGCCGAGGGTCCCGGTGATGATAACCGCATCCCCGGGCCGGGCCCGGGAAGCCGAGATCTGACACCCTTCCGGGATAATGCCAATCCCTGAGGTATTGATGAAAATTTGATCCGCCGCACCTTTCGGAACCACCTTGGTATCCCCGGTTACAATCCGTACCCCGCAGTTCCGGGCGGTCTCGGCCATGGAAGCCACGATACGCTCCAACCGGCCGATGTCCAGTCCCTCTTCAAGGATAAAACCGCAACTCAACGCCAACGGCCGGGCACCGCTGGTGGCCAAGTCATTGACAGTCCCGCATACCGCCAGCTTGCCAATATCCCCACCCTTGAAAAAAAGGGGAGTGATTACAAAACTGTCCGTGGTATAGGCCAACGTCCCGCCGGAAACCGTTATTTGGGCGGCATCATCGCCGGTCTGCAAAATCTCATTGGCGAAATGGGGATAAAAGATCCGCTCGATCAATTGACGTGTCAGTTTTCCGCCGCTGCCATGAGCCAATGTGATGCGTTCAGTCATCGGACTCCTCCATATTTATAATAGGCCGCACAGGTCCCTTCGGAGGATACCATACAGGCACCCACCGGATTCTCCGGCACACACCGGATACCGAATAACGGACAATCCGTCGGAGCCTTGGTCCCTTTCAAAATCTCCCCGCACCGGCATCCTTCCGGTTCCGCATCATGATCCGTCTCAAGATCAAAGACTTTCCATGCGTCAAACCGGGCATAAGCTTCCCGAATGGCTAAACCCGAACCGGGGATCATCCCAATCCCCCGCCAGACGGCGTCCGCCGGTTCAAACACCTGCTCCATGGTCCGAGCCGCCACCGGATTTCCTTCCGCTTTGACCACCCGAGTATAAAGATTTCGGGCGGCAGGACGGCCGCTGTCGCAGATTTCCGCTAATGCCGCCAGAGCGGCTAAAATGTCCAGCGGCTCAAACCCGGCCACCACTCCCGGCACACCGTATTTCTCCGCCAGTTCCTCATAAAAACGGGTACCGATAATGGCGCTGACATGGCCGGGATACAGATAGCCGTCGATCCCTACCGTCGGGTCGGCCGCCAGGAGCTTTAACACCTCTGGCATGGTCTTGTTGGCGGAAAGCACTGTAAAATTGTCCATTTTTTCCTCATCGGCCTTGACGACGGTCAAGGCGGCGACAGGCGTGGTGGTTTCGAACCCCACCGAAAGAAGGACCACCTGCCGTTCAGGATTGTCACGGGCAATTTTCAACGCATCCAGCGGCGAATACAGGACCCGGACATCCGCGCCCTGAGCTTTCGCCTCCAGCAATGATCCTTCATCCGCCGGGATTCGCATCAAATCACCGAAGGTGGCCACAATCACCCCCGGCCGCCGGGCCAAACGGACCGCATTATTAATGTAATAGGAAGGCGTCACGCAGACCGGGCATCCCGGCCCCGAAACCAGCCGGATGGTATCCGGCAACAGCGTTCGGATGCCGTAACGGGCGATAGCCATGGTATGAGTGCCGCATACTTCCATCAATTTCAAGGGTTTTCCCCGGTAATTCCGGAGTTTTTCGGCCCACTGCCGCAATAAACCGGCATCGCGGTAAGGATCCAAATAATTATGCATGGTAAATGTC
>JAKOSX010000069.1 GCA_029776595.1 Bacillota bacterium
AACAGATGTTGGCAACAGCCAAAGCGGTGAAAGAAGCCGGTGCTTCCATGCTTCGCGGCGGCGCGTATAAACCCCGGACGTCTCCGTATGCGTTTCAAGGTTTGGAGGAAGAAGGCCTGAAAATCCTGAAAAATGTCAGCAGGACGGTGGGGATTCCGTTTGTGACCGAAGTGGTCAATCCTAACGATGTGGAGCTGGTCAGTCAGTATGCGGATATGCTGCAAATCGGCGCCCGCAACATGCAAAACTTCACGCTCCTCAGAGAAGTGGGTAAATCCAATAAACCGGTGATGTTAAAACGTGGCCTGTCGGCGACTATTGAGGAATGGCTGATGGCTGCGGAATATATTTTGAGTGAAGGCAATTATCAGGTGGTCCTTTGTGAACGGGGTATCCGTACTTACGAACCGTCGACCCGAAATACCCTAGACATAAGCGCTGTGCCGATCATCCGACGGCTGAGCCATCTTCCGGTGATCGTCGATCCCAGCCATGCCAGTGGGAAACGCCATTTAGTGGCGCCGTTGAGCCGGGCTGCGGTGGCGGTGGGTGCCGACGGACTGGTGGTGGAGGTCCATCCCAATCCGGAGAATGCCTTGTCGGATGGGCCCCAATCCTTAAACTTTGCCGGGTTTGAAGAACTCATCCGGACGATTCGTCCGATTGTCGAAGCGATGGGACGGACACTATGATGACGGACTGGAACCGAAAAATAACAATTCTGGGATTGGGCTTGATGGGCGGTTCGCTGGGATCGGCGTTGGTCCGCAAGGGATATACGGTTTCCGGGTGGGACCGTGAGCCGGATGCGGTGGCTGAAGCCTATCGTATCGGAGCCATCAACCATTTGCCCCATGATTTGAATAGCGCCATGGAAGACGCCGGAGTGGTATTTGTTGCTACTCCGGTTACTTCCATTGCCAAAGTCATTGCGGAATGCCGTTCGATAGCGATGCCGGGAACCATTTTTACGGATTTGGGAAGTATCAAGGAGCAGGTGATCCGGGAAGTCCGACAGGTGCTTCCCGAGGCGTGCTATTTCGTTCCCGGCCATCCGATGACCGGGTCGGAAAAGAACGGCATTGCCGGAGCGGATCCCTTTTTATTTGAAAACGCCGCCTATATTCTCATTGAGGATCCCTCCAATCCGGCGGAGGTCTTTGAAACCGTCAAAAGCTTGGTGAAAGCCACCGGAGCCCATGTCATGACGCTGACTGCCGGTGAACACGACCGGATCGTGGCGACGGTTTCCCATCTGCCCCATCTGGTGGCTGCCGTCTTGGCGAAAGCGGCCGGGATGGCGGAGGAAGCCCATCCGGGTACATTGGCGTTGGCGGCCGGAGGATTTCGGGATACCACCCGGATTGCCATGGGTTCCCCGGAGCTTTGGGAAGACATTATCCGCGGTAATCGGGTTAAAATATTGGAAGCCCTTGATCTATTCCGGCACGAATTACAATTGATGCAGGAGATTTTGGAGTCGGACGACGCCGAAGGGCTGCGTTCGTTCTTAACCCGGGCCAGGGAAACCCGGTTACAGATCCCGGCTAAAAATAAAGGGTTTTTAACATTGCTTCATGAAATGGTCGTCACCATTGAAGACCGGCCCGGCGCCATCGAGGAAGTCTTGCGGTTTTTATCCCGGGAATCCATTAATATTAAAGATATTGAGATTCTCCGGGTGCGGGAAGGCGAAGGCGGAACGTTGAAATTGTCGCTGGAAGACAACCAGGCGGTGGATAAAGCGGTAAAAGTCCTGGCGGCCCACGGCTTTAAAGCCTGGCGCCGTTAACGGCGGAAAGGATAACGGATGTCAGGAGCAGGATATGATCTTCATATACATTCCAGTTATTCGGACGGCAGTTTGACCCCTGCGGAATTGGTGGAGCATGCCGTGAAGATCGGTTTGGACGGAATCGCTTTGACGGACCATGATACCGTGGACGGCATTCCGGAAGCGATACGCGCGGCTCAGGAGAAAAACCTCCGGTTTATCCCGGGCGTGGAAATCACCACCGATTACGGAGATGTAGAAGCCCATATCTTAGGGTATGGTATCGACTATCGCCATCCGGAATTGGTGGCGAAATTCGAGACACTTATGGCTGCCCGGATAGACCGGGCCAAAGAGATGGTGAACAAGTTAAACCGGCACGGCATTCCGGTCACCTGGGAGATGGTTGAACAACATTCCAACGGCCGGTTTATCGGGCGTCCCCATATTTTCAAAGCTTTGATCGCCATGGATTTGGTTCAACCGGCTTACCGCAGGCAGTATTTTGAACATTATCTGGGGCAAAACGGCCTGGCCTACGTCCCGCATCAGGAGATTGAAACCGGAGAGGCCATTCAGTTGATTCTTAAGGCCGGAGGGATTGCGGTGTTGGCGCATCCGGGACGCCAAGGGACGCAGCTTTTTATCGAGGAATTGATGGACTATGGTTTGAAAGGGTTGGAAGTCTATTATCCGGCCCATGACGCGGCTACGGTCCGGCATTTGCTCAGTCTCGCCCGGCGGTATCAGCTGGTCGTGACCGGCGGTTCCGATTTTCATGGCGACATGGGCCACGGGCAGATGGGTGAAAGCGTCGTTCCCGACATCAGCTGGGCCGAAGGGTTGCTTGCGGGGTCTAATTAAATCTTAAAATGGAGATAATCATAAAAAGGACAGGCATGTCCTTTTTGTGTTTGCGAAAACCGAAGTTCGTGAGCCTTTACGGTTAACATTGGAAAAACAATATGGTAAAATAAAAAACAGATTGGCGCAATTCTTACATAATTTATTAACGGGTAAAGGAAGATAACCATCGATATTAAAAGAAAACTCAAATTTTTATTGCGGAAACCCTGTCTCGAAAAGTTCAAAATCAATTTGGCCTGTTTTTTGGTGACTTCATTAGGCCGTAGCCTGCGGTTTCGGGTCGTGGGGCAGGAACAGTTGGACCAGTTCCGCGGTAAAGGGGGTTTTATCCTCAATTGCTGGCATGGACAGCAATTGATGGGTTTTTATTTCTTCCGGAGACGCGGATATTATATTTTGGTAAGCCATAGCCGGGACGGGGATCTGTCTGGCGGCATCATGAAAAAATTAGGTTGGAACATTGTTCGGGGTTCTTCGTCCAAAGGGGCGGTCCGGGGATTGATTGAACTGCTGCGGGCGCTGCGTCAGGGGGCCGGAGTGGCCTTGACGCCGGACGGACCGCGAGGGCCCATCTATCATATTGAGCTGGGCGGGTTGTATCTTGCCCAAAAAACCGGAGCACCGTTGATTCCGGTGGCTTTTGTTTTTGATCGAAAATGGATCTCCAAGGACAGTTGGGATTTGTTCGTCATTCCCAAGCCGTTTGCCCGTTGTGTCGTCTATTTCGGAGAGCCGCTCTTTATTCGGGATGAGCTTACCGACGACCGTCTGGAAGCGGAGAAGGAACGGTTGCAAAAAGCCCTCCATGAAGCCAATCACCGCGGGGAAGAGGTTTTGAAGGAATGGCTAAGCTAAGACCGGGCTATTTTTTCTATAACTGCCTGATGCTCGTCACTTCGATGATCGGGCTCATTTTCGTCTTCTTTCGCAATCTGCTGAAACGTCGGCCCATTGCTCCGTATTTCCGGCCGCCCGGGCCCAACGAATTGCCCCAACTCCACGGCAAACCGGTCGTATGGATGCAAGCGGTTTCCGTTGGAGAGACGGTGGTGGCCAAAATTTTAATCGACGAATTGCGAAAACGCTTGCCTGAATATGGATTTTTATTGACGACGACGACTCCGGCCGGACAAGCCATGGCCAAGAAAATTATGGATGAGAGCGTGGCCATTGCTTATTTCCCCTTTGATTTGCCGCTGCTCATCAAAGGTTTTTTTCAGAGAATCCGTCCGTCGGTTTTCATATTGGTGGAAACGGAAATCTGGCCCAATGCCATTCGTCGGGCTAAGTTGTCCGGGAGCAAAGTGGTGTTGGTCAACGGGATGATCAGCGATCATTCCTTTAAAGGATATTCCCGGATTCGCTCTTTTTTAAAGGACGTCTTCAGCCATTTTGATTTGTTTGCGATGCAGTCGGCGGAGAGCGCCAACCGTATCGGACTGTTGGGTGCGCCGCTGGAACGGATCGTCGTGACCGGAAATATTAAATTCGATCAGGATTATCCGGAATTTACTCCGGAACAGACCGAGGCTTTCTTGGCACAGTACGGTTGGTCCAAAGGGATTCCTGTTTTTACGGCGGCCAGTACGCACCGGGGTGAAGAGGAGATCATAGTGGAAGCCTATCTCCGTTTAAACGGGAGAGAGCCCTATTATCTGATTTTGGCTCCCCGGCACCCGGATCGGGCGGATGAAGTTGCGGCTTTGCTTGAAGCCAAACAACTGTCTTATGTTCGCCGTTCCCGGACGGGCGACGGGAGTGCCGGAGAGGCCCGGATTTTGCTGTTGGATACTTTCGGAGAGCTGGGTATGGCTTATGCTGTGGCTGACGTGGTTTTTGTCGGCGGCAGCCTGGTGAATATCGGCGGCCATAATGTGCTGGAAGCGGCGGCTCAGGCCAAACCGGTCATGTATGGACCGTATATGCATAAATCCCGGCCCAGCAAAGAACTGTTGGAAGAGGCGGATGCCGGGTTTACCGTACGGGATGCCGATGAACTCGTCCGGACGATTGAAGAATTAACCCGGGATCGGAATGTATATCGAAGACGGGCGGAGAATGCCCGTGCTGCCGTCCTTTCCAATAAAGGGGCCGCAGCAAGGACGGCAACACTTATTGCGGATCTGGTGAAACAATCATGACGCAGGCTGGATTGAAGGAATATTTATATGAGGTGGTGACCGGCAAGCGGCAGGGATGGACTGTTGTTCCGGTCTTGTTTTTGTTGTATCTTCTCACTTTTGTGTATCGGACTTTATCAGGACTCAACCGTCTGATGGACAAGAAAAACCGGCTTCCCGTACCGGTGATCAGCGTCGGAAATATCGTTGCCGGTGGAACCGGAAAGACGCCGACTGCAGTAGCTCTTGCCCGGATTTTGATGGAGCAGGGAAAGCATCCGGCCGTTCTGACCCGGGGTTATGGCGGCAGTATGCAGGAGCAAGGGATAATTTTTACTGACCGGGACCTCTCCGGTTTAACACCGGAAGTTACCGGTGATGAACCTTACCTGATGGCTCAGTTACTCCCGGGGGTCCCCATTGTGGTCGGACGGGATCGGGTGGCCATGGCCCGCCGGGCGTTGAAAGAGTATCCTCACATTGATATTTTCATTTTGGATGACGGGTTTCAATATTGGAAGCTGGCCCGGGATCTGGATATTGTCTTGATCGATGCTTTAAACCCCTTTGACAACGGGTATGTGATTCCCAGGGGATTGCTGCGGGAACCGTTGACCGCCTTGAAAAGGGCGGACGTGATCGTTTTGACCCGGTGGAATCAGGTGGAGGAGGCGGTCAATCAACGGTTAATCACGAAAATCTGCCGTTATAACGCCAAAGCGCCGGTGATCCGGGCGGAGGCGGACAATTCCACGTTTATCCCTTTGTTTTCTGACGGGGAACCCGTCAGATTTTCCGCAGCGGAGCCCGTGGCCGTGGTTACGGCCATCGGCAATCCGGAGCAATTTAGGCTGGCGGTGACAGAGGCCGGAGCGTCGGTGGAGTTCTGCCGGACTTTTCCCGATCACCATTTTTGGTCCGACGAGGAGATCAGCACGCTCATCGATGAATTGCACCGGCGGAATGTGCGGATTATGGTGACGACGGCCAAAGACGGCGTTAAATTGGCCCGGTTTCACGATCGTTTTCGCGAGGCCCGTATCGGATGTTATGTTTTAACCTTGGCATTTCGATTTCCCCATGGTGTGGAAGGGCTTGAGAGGATTTTATGAAAGTCAGGTGATGGATGATGAAGGTGTTGGGCGTGATTCCTGCCCGCTATCAGTCGACCCGTTTACCGGGCAAACCTTTGCTTACCATCGGCGATAAGCCGATGATTCAATGGGTATACGAAAGGGCATTGACAGCGCGTTTGCTCCACGATGTATTGGTGGCGACGGATGATCGACGGATTTACGATGCAGTGAAGGCATTCGGCGGACAGGTGGAGATGACGTCGGCCAGCCATCCGACGGGGACCGACCGTCTGGCGGAAGTGGCCCGCCGCCACGAAGCGGATGTCATCATCAATATTCAGGGGGATGAACCCTTGATTCAGGGCGAAGTGATCGATGCCATTGTCCGGCCTTTGTTGGATGACCCGGAACTGGCCATGTCCACCGCCAAAGTCCGGTTGACCGATGCGGAACAGATCCGTGAACCCTCCGTGGTGAAAGTGGTGACCGATGAATCCGGGAATGCGCTCTATTTTTCCCGCTCGCCCATTCCGTATCCGCGGAACGGGGAATATGCCCAATATTATAAACATATCGGTTTATACGGTTACCGTCGGGATTTTCTGTTGAAATATATCGAGCTGCCCCAGACGCCGTTGGAGATGGCGGAATCTTTGGAACAGCTCCGGGCGTTGGGCCATGGGTACCGGATCAAAGTGGTGGAAGTTGCTTCGGAAACCGTCGGAGTGGATACTCCGGAAGATTTGGAGAGGGTGCGGCAAATTTTAGCCAACCGCTAAAATGGAGGAATGGGGAATGGAAATTAATCAGCTATTTGGGAAAGAGTTGGTATTGATCGCCGGCCCGTGCGTGATCGAGTCGGAAGATCATGCATGGATGATGGCGACGGAATTGAAACGGATCGCTGCCGAAGCCGGCGTGAAATTGGTTTTTAAGGCGTCGTACGACAAAGCCAACCGGACGGCCTATGATTCCTTCCGAGGGCCCGGACTCGAGGTGGGACTGGCCATCTTGAAACGGATTAAAACCGAGTTGGACCTGCCGGTGATTTCGGATGTCCACTGTGTGACCCAGGTGGAAGCAGCGGCCGAAGTATTGGATATTATTCAGATTCCGGCCTTTTTGTCCAGACAGACGGATCTGGTGGTGGAAGCGGCTCGGACCGGACGAATCGTCAATATTAAGAAGGGGCAATTCAGTGCTCCTGAAGACATGCGCAATGCCATTGAAAAGGTTTATTCCACGGGCAACCGCAATGTTTTCCTCACCGAACGGGGTGTATCCTTCGGGTATAACAATCTGGTGGTGGACATGCGGGCCCTGCCGATCATGCGGGCCATGGGGGTACCGGTGGTCTTTGACGGTACCCACAGCGTTCAACGTCCCGCCGGACTGGGAAAAGCCACCGGCGGTGACCGGGAGATGGTCCCCTATCTTTGCCGTGCGGCGGTGGCTACCGGTGTGGATGGGTTGTTCCTGGAAGTTCACGATCAACCGGAACTGGGGAAATCGGATGCCGCCAATATGGTGAGGTTATCGGAATTGCCGGGCATGTTAAAGGTATTGGTTAAACTGGACCAGATCATCAAAAGCGAGGTGCTCTGAATGAGTACAAGTATATCGGAGGAGTTGGGCGTACGTTATCTGGAACAGGCAAAGAAAGCGTTGAAGATCGAAGCGGAAGCCGTTTTGCAACAGGCAGAGTATCTCGGCGACGATTTTATCAAAGCCATCGAACTGATCTTACAGTGTGAGGGCCGGGTCGTGGTGACCGGTATGGGAAAATCGGGCCTGGTGGGCCGGAAGATAGCCGCGACGTTGGCCAGTACCGGGACGCCGTCTTTTTTTCTGCATCCCGGCGAAGGCATCCACGGAGATCTGGGGATGGTAACTCCCACGGATGTGGTGATTGCTATCTCCAACAGCGGTGAAAACGATGAAATATTGGCCATATTGCCCACGCTCAAAATGATGGGGACGCCCATTATCAGCATAACCGGGACGGTTGACTCGACGCTGGCGCGAAACAGCGATCTGGTGCTCAAGGTGAAGGTGGCCCGAGAGGCATGTCCGCTGGGGTTGGCGCCGACAGCCAGCACCACGGCTGTTATGGCCTTGGGCGATGCTTTGGCAGTGGTTTTGCTGGAAGCCCGCAATTTCAGACCCGAGGATTATGCGTTGTTCCATCCGGGGGGAGCGCTGGGCCGTAAGCTCCTTCTGACCGTTGAAAAACTGATGCGGACCGGCGAAGAAAATCCGACCATTCCGCTGGAATCGTCGGTGCGTGATGCGGTAATCGCCATGACCACCCGGGGCAATTTGGGGGCGGCGATTATTGTCGATGAGCAGCAAACGTTGCTCGGGATCCTCACCGACGGAGATTTACGCCGGGTTTTGGAGAAGTATGAGAATCCGTTAGAGCTACCGGTCAAACAGGTGATGACTCCCAATCCGAAAGCGATCACCCGTGAGAAATTGGCAGCCGAAGCCATGCGGGTGATGGAGGGCGACGGCCATCATAATATTACAGTATTGCCGGTGGTGGATGAAAATCGGAAAGTCATTGGAGTGATCCATCTCCATGATATCATTCAGGGGTTAACCGGTTTAAAAGGCGCAAAATGGTGAATCACGAATGAACAACCGGGTATGATGGATATCCGGTTGTTTTCATGTGCAAGGGTAATGAATGTGTTGTATAAATATACATAACAGATTGATGGTGAAATAAATTCAAAACTAAGTTAAAACCATATTAACATAGCAAAATATCTTGATTGGCTAAGACTGGTATTGTATAATTATGAATAATTAAACAGAGAAGAAATGGGGTATGACGATGGTGAAGGTCGGAATTATCGGGGCTTCAGGTTATACCGGCGGAGAGTTGGTACGGATTCTCGCCAATCATCCGGAAGCGGAAGTTACAGCGATTACGTCTCGAACGCATGCAGGGAAAAAGCTGGAAGAGGTGTTCCCCGGTTTTGCCGGATGGGACGGCCCGGTATTTCAAGGTTCCGATTCGCCCGAGGCGGTGGCCGGCTGCGATCTGGTGTTTCTGGCTGTACCCCATGGTGTAGCCATGAATTTGGCACCGGAATTGCTGGCGAAAGGGCAAAAAGTCATCGATTTGGGGGCGGATTTCCGGTTCCGGGATGCGGCGGTCTTTGAGGAATGGTACAAACATTCCCATGCTGAAAAAGAGTTGACGAAAAATGCAGTCTATGGCCTGCCCGAATTGTACCGTGCATCGATTCGCCAAGCCAGTCTGGTCGGCAATCCGGGATGTTATCCCACCAGCATTATTTTGGGTTGTTATCCCTTTATCAAGGCCGGGGTGATCGATGTTAACCGGATTATCATCGATTCCAAATCCGGCGTTTCCGGAGCCGGCCGGAAAGCGGAACTGAGCTATATGTATCCGGAATTATTCGGTAACTTTAAGGCCTATGGTATTCCCAACCATCGGCATACCCCCGAGATAGAACAGGAATTAAGCAGGTTGAGCGGGACAGAGGTAAAGGTATCGTTCACGCCTCATTTGCTGCCGGTATCGCGGGGAATCCTGACCACGCTGCATCTGGCTCTGATTGAAGATTTGACCACGGCGGAAGCGGAAGCGATTGTGGCCGAAACATATCGCGGCGAACCTTTCGTCAAACTCATTGCCAGTCCGGCATTGCCTGAACTCAAAAGCGTAGTGGGCACCAACGGTTGTCATATCGGCGTCCGGGTGGATTCCCGTACCCGTCAGTTGATTGTGATTTCGGTCATCGATAATATGGTGAAAGGCGCTTCCGGCCAAGCGGTTCAGAATATGAACCTGATGATGGGCCTTCCGGAACAGATGGGCCTGGTCCAGTGGCCGGTTTATCCGTGACGAAAAGAGGAAGATCAAACGACGAGGAGGGTTAAGATGAAATATATTGACGGCGGGGTGTGTGCGGCCCAAGGATTTATGGCCGGCGGAGTGGCTTGCGGGATTAAAAAATCAGGAAAATTGGATTTGGCCTTGGTCTACTCGGAAGTACCGGCACAGGCGGCTGCGGTATTTACGACCAACCGGGTGAAAGCGGCTCCGGTGCAACTTTCGATGAAACATATCAAGAGCGGTATCGCCCAGGCTATCATCGCCAACAGCGGCAATGCCAATGCCTGTGTGGGGCCTCAGGGCGATGCGGCAGCCCTGGCCATGTGCCAAGCGGCCGCCGAATATCTGAAGGTGCCGGTGGAATCGGTGTTGGTAGCATCCACCGGCGTCATCGGAGTCCAGTTACCGGTGGAGAAGATTGAGGACACTCTTAAAAAAACTCCCGGAATTGTTTCTAGAGGCGGTAACTTGTCGGCAGCCCAGGCCATTATGACCACGGATACCTTTAAAAAAGAAGCTGCGGTTGAAATCGAATTGGCCGGAAGCGTTGTCAGAATCGGAGGTATGGCCAAAGGTTCCGGGATGATTCATCCCAATATGGCAACCATGCTGGGATTTGTTACGACGGATGCAGCCATTGATCAGGCTCTTTTGCAACAAGCTGTGAAGCGCGCTGCGGATATTTCGTTCAACCGGGTGACTGTGGACGGCGATACCAGTACGAATGATTCCCTGTTCGTATTGGCCAACGGCAAAGCCGGAAATACGAAGATTTGTGCCGAAGGGCCGGAATATGATGCATTTTGTGCCGGATTGGAAGCGGTCTGTCTGGAACTTGCCAAAATGCTGGCCCGGGACGGGGAAGGCGCCACCAAACTGGTGGAGATTCGGGTTGAGGGGGCCAACAGTGAAGCTGCAGCGGTCCAAGTGGGCAAAACCATTGCCACTTCCAGCCTGGTGAAGACGGCCATCTTCGGGGAGGATGCAAACTGGGGTCGGATCTTGGCAGCCGCCGGATATTCCGGCGTTGCCATCCAACCGGAACTGGTCGACATATATTTGGGTGATTTGCTGGTTTGCAGCGGCGGAACGGGATTGGTTTTCGACGAGGAGAAAGCCAAGGCCATATTGTCCAAAAAAGAGATTACAATCATTGTAAAACTGGGCCAGGGGAATGCTTCCGCTGCGGTATGGACCTGCGACCTGACCTATGATTATGTGAAGATTAACGGGAGTTACCGGACCTGAGCGAAGGTGCGAAGCGGAAGAAGTTTACAGTTGACATCTTTGTTTGGGTACACGGTTCACCGTACATAGTGCACAGACATACTCATGCCTCGTGCCTGATCATGTAAGAAGGAGTGACACCGATGGAATCATTAATTGCAAGAGCAGCGGTTTTAGTGGAGGCAATTCCTTATATCCGGACCTTTTACGGGAAAACCTTCGTGATTAAATACGGAGGAAACGCCATGATCAACGAAGAATTGAAACGGGGCGTCATGGAAGATATTGTCCTCTTAAAGTTCCTGGGAGTTAACCCGGTAGTGATTCATGGCGGCGGGCCGGAGATTACCCAGATGCTCAAACGAGTGGGCAAAGAGTCCCGGTTTGTCCAAGGCTTGCGGGTGACCGATGCGGAAACCATGGAGATCGTCCAGATGGTGCTCGTCGGCAAATTAAATAAGGAGATTGTCAGTAAGATTAACCTGTTGGGTGCTAAAGCGGTGGGCCTTTCCGGGCAGGATGCCAACCTGATCATCGCCGAGAAGACAGTGCCGACCATGCCGGCGGATTTTGACGGGGAGATCCCGGATATCGGGTTTGTCGGCGAAGTATCCAAAATCAATACGGAGATATTGCATCAATTGATCGCTGCCGGATACATCCCGGTTATCTCCTCCATCGGCATGGGAACGGACGGGGTCAGTTACAATATCAATGCCGATACGGCGGCCGGAGAACTGGCAGCAGCTCTCGAAGCCGAGAAGTTGATCATGTTGACGGATGTGGAAGGGATATTCGAGGATTACAGCGACAAGTCCACCCTGATTTCGGCGTTGACCATCGAGAAGGCCCATGAGATGATCAATCAGGGCAAAATCGAAGGCGGAATGATTCCCAAAGTGCAGGCGTGTATCACGGCGTTGCAAAACGGAGTGAAACGTACCCATATTATAGACGGCCGCCAGTTACATTCCATGTTATTGGAGATTTTGACGGATAAGGGAATCGGCACCATGGTCGTGGAATAAATGTTACGGGGTGATGATTAAATGAACAATGCGAGCTGGTTGAAGCTGGGCCAGGACGTGATCATGAAAAACGTGGGGCGGCTGCCGGTGGTCTTTTCCGGAGCCAGCGGCTCCAAACTATGGGACGCGGACGGGAAAGAATATATCGACTTTTTGACCGGAATTTCCGTACATAACTTCGGTCATTGCCATCCGGACATTACGGCGGCCATTACCAAACAGGCGGAGAAGATCGTCCATGTCTCCAACTACTTTTACATGGAAGAACAGATCGAACTGGCCCGGGAACTGGCCAAGCTGACCGGATTGAAGAATGTCTTCTTTGCCAACAGCGGCGCCGAAGCTAATGAGGCGGCCGTAAAATTGGCCAGAAAATACGGCAAAGTCAAACTGGGCGGGAAATACGAGATCGTGACGGCTGCCAAATCGTTCCACGGTCGGACTTACGGCGCTTTGTCAGCCACCGGCCAGCCCAAATATCAGGAAAGTTTCCAACCGATTGTGCCGGGGTTCAAATATGCCGAATATAACAACCTGGATGCGTGGAAAGAGGCCATCGGAGAGAACACCTGTGCCATTATGCTTGAACTGGTCCAGGGGGAAGGCGGGGTCAATCCGGCAAAACCGGAATTTATCGCCGGACTGGTGGAGATCTGCCAGGAGAAGAACCTATTATTCATCGTGGATGAGATTCAGACCGGCCTAGGTCGCACCGGTAGGTACTTTGCCTACGAACATTTCGGCTTTAAACCGGATGTAGTGACCCTGGCGAAGATGCTGGGCGGCGGCATTCCATGCGGTGCGCTTTTGGTCAATGAAAAGGCCAATGTCTTTGCGCCGGGAGACCACAGCACCACGGTGGGCGGCGGTGCGTTGGCTTTTGCCGCCGGACTGGCGGGATTGAAATTGTTGCAGCAGCCCGGCGTGTTGGAGGAAGTGCGGCGTAAGGGTCAATATATCATGGATACTTGGGAAAGCTGGAAGAAGGAGATTCCGGTGATCGCCGGTTACCGGGGCCTGGGGTTGATGCTGGCACTGGAATTGACGGTTCCCAGCAAACCGGTGATGCTGTCCTGCTTGGAGGCTGGACTGGTGGTCAATGCCGTGACCGATACGGCGATCCGGATCCTTCCTGCGTTTAATATTACGATAGAAGAGTTGAACGAAGGCTTGGCCATTATGAAAGAGGTATTGAAGGAGTATTAATTCCAAGCGATAAACGTCACAAACAAAAGGAGGATTTCTCATGGAACCGAAAGTCAAGAAAGTTGTTTTAGCCTATTCCGGAGGATTGGATACTTCGATCATTATCCCTTGGCTGAAAGAAAATTACGGGTGTGAAGTGATTGCCTATGCCGCGGACGTGGGCCAGGGCGAAGAATTGGAACCGTTAAAAGAAAAGGCCATTAAGACCGGTGCCAGCAAGATTTATATCGAGGACTTGAAAGAGGAGTTCGTGAAAGACTTCATCTTCCCGATGCTAAAATCCGGCGCGGTCTATGAAGGCAAGTACTTGATGGGAACTTCCGTGGCTCGGCCGGTCATCGCCAAACGCCATGTGGAAATCGCCATCAAAGAGGGGGCGGATGCCGTAGCCCACGGTGCCACCGGTAAAGGCAATGACCAAGTCCGGTTTGAATTGACCTTTAAAGCCTTGAAGCCGGATCTGAAGATCATCGCTCCGTGGCGGGAATGGGATATCAAATCCCGGGAAGAAGAGATTGAATACGCTGCCAAACGGGGCATCGATGTACCGGTAACTAAGGAGAAACCTTACTCTATGGACCGCAATCTCTGGCATATCAGCTATGAAGGCGGTATCCTGGAAGATCCCTATGCCGAATACAGCGACGACATGTTCATCTATACGGTCTCGCCGGAGAAAGCTCCGGACCAACCCGAAATTATCACCATCGATTTTGAAAAGGGGGAACCGGTGGCCATCAACGGCCAGGGATACGACCCGGTCTCCTTAATCTTCAAACTCAATGAAATCGGCGGCAAACACGGCGTCGGCCGGGTGGATATCGTGGAAAACCGGCTGGTGGGCATGAAATCCCGCGGCGTGTATGAAACACCGGGCGGAACCATTTTGTATGAAGCCCATCATGCGTTGGAAACACTGACGCTGGATCGGGATACGATGCACTTCAAACAGATGATCGCCGGACGTTATGCCGAATTGGTCTATTACGGCCAATGGTTTACTCCGTTGAAGAAAGCCTTGGACGCTTTCGTGAATGAGACCCAACAGCGGGTGACCGGGACGGTCAAGCTCAAACTCTACAAAGGCAGCGTTCAGACCGTGGGACGAAAATCCCCGTATTCGCTGTATCAGGAGAAACTGGCCACTTTCGGGGCAGATGAAGTATATAACCAGAAAGATGCGGAAGGGTTCATCAATCTCTTCGGCCTTCCCATCAAGGTCCAGGCCACGTTGGAACAAGCGTTGAAAGAAAAGTAAACCAAAAGAGAGCGGCACATCCGCTCTCTTTTGGTTTTCATGATTGCAATATTTTGGTATGATTAAAACAGGATATTGATGGGAAACAGTAGACAATAATCAGAAAACGGAATACAGAAGATAGAAGACAGAAGTAACGACAGCAAAAGATTGATACGAGTGAAACGAAAAAAGTTTTTGGAGGTGGCGATATGGCTAAAGACTTTTATACGGCAGTGGCGGAAAGGAGGTCCGTTTACGGGATCTCCAAGGATATTGATGTATCAGAGGAGAAGATCCGGGAGATTCTGGAACATGCCTTGAAATATGCGCCGTCGGCTTTCAACTCCCAGAGTACCCGGATGGTATTGTTGTTAGGGCCACAACACGATAAGTTGTGGGAGATGGTCAAAGACGCTTTGCGGAAGATTGTACCGGAGGAAGTCTTTGAGGAGACGGCTGAAAAAATCGATGCGTTCCGCAGCGGGTATGGTACGGTTTTGTTCTTCGAAGACCAAAAGGTGCTCCAATCGCTGCAAAGCCAATTTCCTTCCTATAAAAATAATTTCCCCGTCTGGTCTCATCATACCAGCGGCATGCACCAATTCATCGTTTGGACAGCGCTTGAACTTGAAGGCCTGGGGGCTTCCCTGCAACATTATAATGAATTGATCGAAGACCAAGTGAAAGAAGAGTGGAACCTGCCGGACCACTGGAAACTCATCGCCCAAATGCCTTTCGGCAAACCCACCGCCCAACCGGGTCCCAAAGAGATGCAGCCGCCGGCGGACAGGATGAGGGTGTTTAAATAGGAAGGGTTCACAGTTAAACCGGGTTCGAGGTCTAGGGTTTTGGGTTCTGGGGGATGGAGGGAACGCGCAGCGTTCCTAGCGCCCAGTACTCGGTGGCTGGAACCTGGTGTATTGGTTGTTACTCCATGACGCCTTGGGCCAGGTCGTAGATAAGCGGGACGCGGAAGCATTGGCCTTGCCAGGTTCGGTAGACTAAGAGAGCTATCAATAAAATCCAAGCCATGACCAATCCTTTGTAGATAAGTGCGCCAAAGACGGGGATAATCTGTAATAACCCCCCGACCATCAGATGAAACACAGTGCAGCAAATGCCGAAGTACAGCGCCTGGTAGCCGTGGTATCTTAAAAACCGGTCCCGTTTGTACGCAGTGAGGACCAGAAGCAGACTCACCGGCCAGAACAGATAGGAGAGTCCGGCCAATGCCCGATATTCTCTGGATATTTCCGTCACTGTACATCACCTCTTTGGAAAAAGATATGAGGTTCCGGGACGGTTTAGCACAATATAATCCAGGTACGAGCTCTTGGGCTCCGGGCCCTGGTTTTGGTGGAACGCGGATGCGTTCCATCCTTAACATAGTATCCAGCATCCAGTACCCATCACCCGATACCGATAACTTTCATCCATTCCCAGATTGTTTCTTAACCTCCATATTGAAGCCAGCCGGGTTTTATGCTATAATTTTATACTGTCAGATGCGCCTGTAGCTCAGGGGATAGAGCAACGGACTTCTAATCCGTTGGCCGCACGTTCGATTCGTGCCAGGCGCGCCATTTTTTTTGATTGTCTAAACTCTCGTTTGAACGGGAGTTTTTTTATTATTGAACAAGGCAAACATTGAAAAAGATTCTTCGGTGATATGTCTATTTTCAAAGCAAGAATCCATGGAAAACCTACCGAAAATGCAGACAGAAACAATTACCAGCGGATGATGTGGTAAATAATGTATGAATGTCGGATATTGACAACACCCCTTGACGTGGTTATAATAAAATTAACTTTTTTGTAATCAAAAATTTAATAATCAAACCGACGGTTGGACGAAGTAATACTTCGAATCCAAGAAAAACGAAGCTTTTTGGGGGGGAAGCTCCAGTTTTACTATGAGCTCCCGCTTTTTTATGCCGTTTTTTAAATGGATGATTAAATTAAATTTTAATATCCGAACCGACGATTGGACGGAGTAATACTTCGAATCCAAGAAAAGATGAAGCTTTTTGGGTGGGAAGCTCTAGATTTACAATGAGCTCCCACTTTTTTGTCTTACACTGAGTTTTTTTGGAAAGGAGGGTAAAAATATGTATAATAACAATAATCAACCGGAGGAGCAAAAAATCGGTATTGTTCGTTGGTTGATCCTGGTCGCCTTTTTAGCCATGTTAGCGTTTATCGTCTATAACAAAATGACGACCGGAGGTTGATTGCAGGCAGTATGAAGCGTTTAATGGAGGCTGAAACGGCCTCCGCTTTTTATGGATCTTATCAAAAATGAAAAGAATTTTTACATAATGGAAGGAAAATCTCATATTCTACCGTATTCCTAGAATACTAAACCAAAGGAATGTAAGGAGAAGATATGATGAGCGAGAAAATCAGAGTGGGAATTATGGGATATGGTAATTTAGGCCGCGGTGTCCAACAGGCTTTGCGGCAAAACCCCGATTTTGAGTTGGTATCGGTTTTTACGAGACGCGACCCGGGAACCTTTACCATTGGGGCTCGGGTAGCCCATATTTCTGAGCTTCCAAAG
>JAKOSX010000070.1 GCA_029776595.1 Bacillota bacterium
ATGGTCCGGATTGCCCCAATAATGAGGATTCTCTTCATAGTGATCGTGATCATCGTCGTTACCCTCTTCATGATGATCCTCGTCATTCACCCATGCCGTGACACCCCGGGAGGCATCGATCACCACCAGGCGTCCGGCAGCCGCGTTGGCCACCAGCCGGTCCACCCAACGGTCAAAACCCATCCCGACCCGTATGTAAAGGTCGCTGGCAGCCACCTGTTTCAAATCCCCGGTGGTGGGCTCATATTCATGATTGCAATTGGGCCCGCTGATAATACTGGTCACCGCCACCTCAGAGCCGCCAATCCGTTCCGTCAGATATTTTAAAATAGGCATGCTGACACTGACCCGGATTTGAGAACCGGTTTCCGTCCCGCCGTCCCGCCGGGCGCTCCACGCCCAGATTCCGACGACGCATGCCAATGCGATTAAGCTCATAAACAACCACCGTTTGGCCAAGATACTGACCTCCTATTTTAACTTGCCTGAACCAACCGTCCTTCACGAACAACCCGGGCACAGCCCTTTGAAATACACTTCCTGTTCCTCGATGACATAGCCTTGATCCGCCGCGGCCACCTCAGGCAAGTGCATTTTGGTAAGGCATTCCACTTTGCCACAGGATCTGCAGATAAAATGGGGATGGCAATGTCCCCGGCTGCCACAACCGCAAAAGGCGAATTTCCAAACCCGGTCTCCGCTTTCAATGCGATGCACCAAGCCCGCCTGGAGAAATGAATCTAACGCCCGGTAAATGCTGACCTTATTCAATCCACTGCCTTTAAGCCCCAGGGATATTTCTTCCTGGGTCAAAGGGCGGGAGGTTTCCCATAAAAAAGCGATCAAAGCCGCCCGCCCCGGTGTGTATTTCAGACCGGCTTGATGAAGGATTTCTTTGATCTTCTTCTCTTCCATATGAACCTCACTAAACGCAATTGAGTTGCGTTTATAATATACCAAATGATGCTAAATTTCAACCCATTTTGGGTTAAATATTGATGTCAAATGAGTTTGCCGCTTGAATTCCAGCATAAAAAAACCTCCCCGGATAAGGGAGGTCCTTCCGCGCACTCTTATGATTTCCGTTGACGCCCAAGCAGCCAACCGGAGATACAGGCGGTTATCGGCACCACCAATACCAACCCGATGCTTCCCGCCAAAGCTCTGACAATTTCCGAAGCCACCATGTCCAGATTGATCACTTTCATCATGGATTCCCGATAGGCCATAAACAGCAAAATGAGTTGGAGGGAACTGCCGGTATAGGCCAGAATCAGGGTATTGGTCATGGTCCCGATGATATCTTTCCCCACATTCATCCCGGACGTGATCAAATCCGCAGTTTCCAACTGAGGATTGACACGCTTAATCTCAGTCACGGCCGATGCCACCGAAACGCTGACATCCATGGCCGCACCCAGGGCTCCAATGATAATTCCGGCAAACAAAATACCTTGAATGTCCAATTTAACATGTTGGGGAATATAAAGCAGCATGGCCGCTTCTTCCGACCCGAATCCGGTCAAATGGGCAGCTTTGCCGACGCCCAATGCCAGGATCCCGGCCAGCGTCACTCCGCCGACCGTTCCCAAAATCGCAGCCAAGCTTTTCAGGGACCAACCGCCCACAATCACAATGGTGATTCCCGTGGCCAATGCCGCCGTAACCACCGACAATAAGATCGGGTTATAGCCCCGCAACAACCCGGGGACCAGGATGCCTCCGATCAAAACCAACGTCAGCAACAACGCAGCGATGGCTTTCGCCCCGTGTTTCCAACTGACGGCAAGCACTATCACGAAAAAGATGACAGCCAGCAACATCAGCTGCCGTTCGCGCAGATGATCGGCAATAAAAGCAGCGGTTATCGCCCCATTTTGGGACAGTTCCAAAGCCACCAAAACCGCGTCGCCCTGTTTCACGGCTATATTAAACGCCGGATTGCTGGTTTGGTAATTTTGGACGGCGATGACTTTGCCTTTATATTTACCTTCCGACAACCGGACTCTCAATCGCTGGTTGACGGTGGATTCGCCGTTCAGCGGATCTTCAACCTGCTCCTCGGCAACGACTTCCAATACTTTTCCCCGGACGGTCACCGTCTCCACGCTCTCAGCGGCACCTTCCGCGGCATGAGCCGTCGCCAAAGCAGCCGTCAGCCCAAACAGGATGAGAAGCAGTAATATCTTATGCCACGTTTTCACATTGAACCTCCCATAAATCCGTTATGGTTTGGTTCAACACGAAATCCTGAAATCCTCTAATCAATTGAACTTCATTCTAAAATCCCAATAATTTTCCCCCGTGATAAACCAACCAGGCCACCAGCCAGGCCACGGTAAGATTCATTCCGATTTGCACCAGTGCATACTGCCATTTACCGGTCTCTTTTTGTATGACAGCCACCGTCGCCACACAGGGCACATACAACAACACAAAGAAGAGGAAGGCCAATGCCCCTAACGGTGAAATACTGTTCGGCAAAATCGTAGCCAGGACTTCTTCACCGCCGCCGTGAATGGTCGCTAATGTCCCGATAATGACCTCCTTGGCGACAAAGCCAAAAATCAGGGCGATGGCATAGGTCCAATCGCCGAATCCCAACGGGCCGAACAGCGGAGCGATCAGTTTGCCGATGCTTCCGATCAGGCTCTGTTCCGAACCGTATTCCACTCCCAACGGCAAACTGGCCAAAGCCCAAATGATGATGACGGATCCTAAAATGATGGTCCCAGCCCGCTTGATAAATTCTTTCGTATGGAACCAGGCGTGCTTGACCATATTCCCGATATAGGGCACACGGTAAGGCGGCAACTCGATAATTAACGATGCCTGTTCGTCATCGGGGATGATCATCGACAGTACCCGGCTGGCGGCAAAGGCTACCACAATCCCGGCCAAATAAAGGAGCATAATGACCCACACTGCGTTTTTCGGGAAGAAAATGCTGCAGAACAAGGCATAGACGGGCAATCGCGCCCCACAAGACATAAAGGAATTGACCATAATTCCGATCAGGCGTTCTTTGCGGCTTTTGATAGTCCGGATGGCCATAATGGCCGGCACGTTGCAGCCGAACCCTAAAATCATCGGGATAAAGCTCTGCCCGGAAATCCCGAACTTTTGGAAAAGACGGTCGATCAACACCACGGTCCGCCCCAGATACCCGCTGTCTTCAAAGAAAGCGATCATGAAAAAGAGGATGAAAATCAAAGGTGCAAAGGAAATTACCGATCCGACCCCGCCGATAATCCCTTCGGTCAATAAGGATTTCAGGATGTCAGGAAGCCGGAGTCGAGCCGCGGCTTCTCCGAGAGCCCCGAAACAGGCATCGATCAGATCAACAATCGGCGTTGAAATAGTAAAAGTCGCCGCAAACATCAAAAACATGGCCAATAAAAACACAGGAAAAGCCGTATATCGATTCAGCAGGAACGCATCGATTCGTTCCGTGTGATGCCGGGATTTCTCCGTTTGATAATAGGGTCGAATCCATTCTTTGAAAAACTGCAATGTATCATCATGGTGTATTTCGCCGTTCTCTTTCAACAAACGGGGCAGATAATCCGGAGTATGCACCGGTTTGTCCGCCGTCGCGATAATCATATCGAGAAGCGCTTCTTTGTTCTCGCCCCGGTTCGCTTCAATGGACACCACCGGCACCTGAAGGATCCGGGCGATGGCCTCCATATCGAAGGTGATTCCCCGCCGTTTGGCCTCCCGGTTGAAGTTAAAGGCCAACACCACGCGTTTCCCCAAAGCCAACAGTTCCATAGTCATGAGCAGATTACGCTCCAAGGCATTGACATCGATGGTCTGGACGATTACTTCCGTCCAGGGACCCATTCCTGCAGGCGGGCATTGGCCGGACTCATGACAACCGCAGCGAATGCGGCGCAACCGCCTGCCTCCGCCGCCGTGGCAGGCGGCCGAAGCGCATTCGTCCTCCGACAGCTCCCCGCGTAAATATGCATAAGTTACCCGTTCCTCTTCGCTGTAAGGGGCGATGCTATACGTACCCGGCAGGTCAACCACGGTAAAATCGTAACCCTTATAATCAAAATAGCCTTCTTTCTTCTCAACGGTTTTCCCCGGCCAATTCCCCACATGCAGCCGCATGCCCGTGAGGGAATTCAACAGGGAGGTCTTCCCCGTATTGGGATTGCCGACCAATACCACTTTGATAGAGCCTTTACACATGATCGGCCACCTCCACCTCGATCAATTTGGCAACATCATTCCGCAAAGCGATCATCGTATTTAACGCCCGGTAAATTCGGGGATTTCCCAAAGGAGTACTTCGAACCATTCCGACTTCGACCCCTTCGATCATCCCTAAACTTTCCAGGCGTTCCTTGGTAACCACATCAGTACCGATAGACCGGATCCGCGCCGTTTCTCCGGCCCGCAATTGATACAGTGTTTTCGTCATGCTGATTCCTCCGCCTAATCTTGCAACAGATTTCACCGAATATTTGATGTTAGTCTTAACTAACTAAAATCCAAAAAAATTTATTCTTTCAATTTGGTCTCCACAAAATCCACCAAACGTTCCATCGTCGTCGGGCTGAGATAATGTTCGATCCGGCAGGCGTCTTCCTCGGCCGTCTGCGCATCAACGCCCAATATCTCATGGAAAAAATGGGTTAAAACCTTATGCCGCCGGGTAATCCGGAGCGCCTTTTCCCGTCCGCCCGGAGTCAGGGACAGCGGTCCGTAATGCTCATGCTCTAACAAATCAAGCTCCCGCAATTTCTTCACCGCTTGATTGACGCTGGATTTGGCCACATTCATCTTCTCGGCCAAATCAGTCACCCGGACTTTGCCATCCTCCCCGGTAAGCTCCAAAATTATTTCCAAATAATTTTCGAGCGAAGGAGAGATTACCGTATCATCCGACATTCCATCCCTCCGGATTTGAAGTTAGTATAACCTAACTCCATTGTATGCCCGCTTTTAAGTGTTGTCAAGGCTCCGGCCCTTTCTAAACATAATCTTAACCTAGGCAGTGTCGCACCCAAGCCATGAGGTCCGTCAGAGACGCCCGTTGTTCCGGAGAGACAGGACAAGCCGGATCCTCCTCTGCCCTCAGGGAAATCAGCGGTTTCCCCAGCCGCACCGCTTCGCCCAGCAGTTCCATGTTGGCCCGGTTTGCGGTACCCGAAGGAAACCCGGTATCAATCACCAATTTGGCTTCAGCCAGGCCTTTCCGGGCAGCGGCAACGGTCGGCCCGTCCATCTCCGCAAAAGGCGGGACGGACACCACCGGCACGCCCATGGTGACAGCCACATGGTAATCCACGTCATGTTGCTGAAGAATCCCGGTGGCGAAACCGTAACCGTGCTTGGTCAACAACCGGTACACCGGAGTCCCGGCCCCCCCGCCGCCCGACACCCAGATGACGGGAGCATGAGGATTGTCCAATTCCGTGCTGCCGGTGGCCATGTTGATATTCAACCGTTCGCTGCCGTATAATTGCCGGACAGCAGCTTCCGTCAAAATCCCTTCGGGAGGGCCCACCGCCTGAACTGCGCCGTCTTTCACCAAGATCACCGTTTCACAGCATTTAAGGGCCACATCCACTTCATGGAGGGACCAGATAACCGTCATCTTCCGCTCACGGCTGAGTTGCATCAAAATCGCCAGAAACTCCGCCCGGTTCTTAATATCCAGAAAGCTGGCAGGCTCATCCAAAATAATCAAGTCGGTATCCTGG
>JAKOSX010000071.1 GCA_029776595.1 Bacillota bacterium
AACGGACGGAAATCGGGGAAGTGGGAGAAGTCTTTGAAGCCCATCAAGTGGGTTCCTCCACCATGCCTCACAAACGTAATCCATGGAATTTTGAGCATATTAAGAGTTTATGGAAGACCGTAATGCCGCGGATGATGACCTTGTATATGGACCAGATCTCCGAACATCAACGGGATCTGACCAACTCGGCTTCGGGCCGCTTTGTCCCGGAGATCGTGGTCGGTTTTGTGGCTGCAGTGGACCGGATGATCCGGGTATTGAAAAAACTGGTAGTGGATGAAGAGCGGATGAAACGGAATTTTGACAGCACCAAAGAGATGGTGATTGCGGAGCCTATGTACATTTTGTTGGCGTCCCTCGGCCATCCCAATGCGCATGAAGCCGTCCGTTTGCTGACGTTGGAATCCCAAAAAACCGGCAAGACTTTGCGCCAGTTGCTGGTGGAAAAGACTGAGTTATACCCCTATTGGGAGAAGTTAAGCCCGAAACAACGGGATATTCTGGAACACCCGGAGAAGTACATCGGATGGGCCTCGAAAAAGACCGAAATCCTCTGTGATTATTGGGAAAAACAACTATTCATTCAATAAATGCAAAGGAGAAAGCCATGAGTACGGAAGAATATCGTGGCACGGATCTGAATTGGGAGGACAAGCCCGAGGAAGCGTGCGGAGTTTTCGGTGTTTACAGCAATGATCCCGATTTTGATGCGGCAGGCCTGACTTATCTGGGGTTGTATGCCTTGCAGCACCGCGGCCAGGAAAGTGCCGGGATTGTGGTTTCAAACGGCAACGGTTTTGCCACCCATAAGGATATGGGTTTGGTATCAACGGTCTTTAATAAGGACATTTTGGAAAGATTAAGAGGCCGAATCGGTATCGGCCATGTCCGATATTCGACGACGGGTTCCAGTTTAATATGCAACGCCCAGCCCCTGGTGGCCCGTTGCTCCAAAGGGATGTTGGCCGTGGCACACAACGGGAATTTGGTGAATACCGAAGAACTTCGGTTGAAGTTGGAGAGCGAAGGTTCTGTATTCCAGTCAACCACCGATACCGAAGTCATCATGAACCTTATTGCCCGTTACAGCAAGGATACCTTGGAAGATTCCGTCATTAAAGCGATGCAACAGCTTAAAGGTTCCTTTTCATTGGTATTGATGACCACGGATACTTTGATCGGCGTCCGGGATCCTCACGGTTTTCGCCCATTGTGCCTCGGACAGCTGGACGACGCGTATATCGTGGCTTCCGAGAGTTGTGCTTTTTCCAGTATGGGAGCCCACTTCGTCCGGGATATTCAACCCGGCGAGGTCGTCGTCATAACCAAAGACGGAGTGCAAAGTCATATGTTACCTCCGGTCAAGGAAAAGGCTTTATGTGTCTTCGAATATATCTATTTTGCGCGGCCTGACAGCAATATCGACGGTTTAAATGTCCATTTGGCCAGGAAAGAGATGGGCCGCCAATTGGCAAAGCAATTCAACAAACCGGCGGATGTGGTGATTCCGGTGCCCAATACCGGTTTGTCGACGGCTTTGGGGTTTTCGGAAGCTTCCGGCATACCGTATGACATCGGCCTGATTAAAAATACATATATCGGACGGACGTTCATCCAGCCCAGCCAGTCCATGCGGGATTTAGGCGTCCGAATCAAACTGAATCCGGTAGAAGCGGTGCTCCGGGGCAAACGGGTGGTCATTATCGATGATACCATTGTCCGCGGGACGACCAGCGGCAAGATCATCAAACTACTCCGGGAAGCCGGAGCCAAGGAAGTGCATATGTGCATCAGTGCCCCGCCAATTACCCATTGTTGTTATTACGGCATTGATACTTCGGTGCGGAAAGAACTGATCGCCTCCAGCCATTCCGTGGAGGAAATTTGCGAATATATCGGAGCCGATTCATTGACCTTCTTAACGTTGGAAGGTCTTAAGGAAGCGGTTTCTCCCAAACGGGAACTCTGTTTGGCCTGCTTTAACGGTAGCTATCCAGTGAGCGTCGCCGAGTTTGACAAGTATCTTTTGGAGGAGTGATGGAAGTGACGGATCTTTACAAAGAGGCCGGCGTGAATATTGATGCGGGTAATGAGACAGTCCGAAGGATTAAGTCTTTGGTGAAAACCACTTATAATCCTCAGGTACTCGGAGATCTGGGCAGCTTTGGCGGGCTGTTCGCTTTCCCGGCGGACCAATTCAGACAGCCGGTTTTGGTTTCCAGCACCGACGGCGTGGGGACCAAGCTAAAAGTGGCCTTTGCCTTAAAACAATATGACACGGTCGGTTATGATTTGGTGAATCACTGCGTCAACGATATTTTGGTACAGGGTGCCAAACCCCTGTTTTTCCTGGATTATATCGGGACCGGTTCCCTGGAGCCGGCGGAGGCGGAGGCTATCGTCAGCGGTTTGGTGAAAGGCTGCCGTGAGAACCATACGGTTTTGATTGGCGGAGAAACCGCCGAAATGCCGGGCATGTATGCAGCTGGAGAATTTGACCTGGTCGGAACCATTGTCGGCGTGGTTGAACGGGAACAATTGATTACCGGAGCGGGCATTCGTCCCGGTGATGCCGTATTGGGTCTGGCTTCATTGGGGTTGCATACCAATGGGTATTCTTTGGCACGGAAAATCTGTTTTGAGGTTTTAGGGCTGAAAGCCACGGATTATGTGGCGGAAGTCGGCAACCAAATTGGTGCGGAGCTCTTGAAGCCGCATAAATCCTATTTCAATGAAATCTATCCCTTGATTGGTCGGGGCTTAGTCCAAGGATTGGCCCACATTACCGGCGGCGGATTCTATGACAATATCCCGCGGATTTTGCCGGACGGTTGTGCGGTGACGATTCATAAGGGCAGTTGGGATGTGCTTCCTATCTTCAAGTTTTTGCAAGAAGCGGGGAAAGTCCCGGACGAACAGGCTTATCGCGTGTTTAACATGGGTATCGGCATGGTGTTGATCTGTCGGCAGGAACATGTGGCTGCCGTCAAGGCTGCGATTCCCGGTGTGTATCAACTGGGCGAAGTGGTGGCGTCTTCCGACAAGAAAGTCACTATCCTGTAAAATGCTGAGGCCGATGAAGGAGGTTCCAGTGAAACGTATCGGAGTTTTAGTTTCAGGAAGCGGTTCCAATCTTCAAGCGTTGATCGACAGCATCCGAAACGGGGAGCTTTCTGCGGAAATTGTCGTGGTCATCAGCAACAAAGACGGGGTTTACGCCCTGGAACGTGCCAGGCAAAACAACATCCCGACGCAGGTTATTTCCCATAAAGATTATGCTACGGTCACTGATTTTACGGCAGCCATCGTCTCTTGCCTGAAAGCGTATGAAGTGGAACTGGTGTGTTTAGCCGGTTTCCTGCGAATATTGGACCGGGTGTTGATCGATGCTTATCCCAACCGGGTGTTGAACATTCATCCGGCCTTACTGCCGGCCTTCGGCGGAAAAGGTATGTATGGCCACCATGTCCATGAGGCGGTCATCGCATCAGGGGCCAAGTATTCGGGAGCAACGGTCCATCTGGTGACGGCGGAGACAGACGTGGGCCCCATTGTCATGCAGGGGATCGTGGAAGTAGCTGACGAGGATACGCCGGAGACATTGGCTGCCAAAGTGCTGCAGGTGGAGCACAGGATCTATCC
>JAKOSX010000072.1 GCA_029776595.1 Bacillota bacterium
CATTAATGTCGGGGAGTTGGGCATAAACTTTCGCTCATCCATCACCTGATAGAATTTCTCAGCCCATTCCATGGCTTCATCTTTGGTAGCGCCAAAGGCAGTCTCTTCCACGGCAGCAATACTGTTGGCCACCCGCCGCAGCATATCCTCGGGGGTCTCAACCACCTGACCGTTTTCCTTGCGAAGATAGCGTCGCTCCAATACTGCCCTGGCATTCGCCGAACATTCCATCCCTATCCCTCCGTATCCAAAAATCCAAAATAACAAATTCACGGCATCAACACCATATATTGTTGCCATACCTATTTTATAACACAATATATGGTTTGTCCAACGGAATTCAGGAATTTTTTCCGGTTAATATTCATAATTTACCGGACCATCCAATGAATTCTGGGAATTTTGGCAAATTTGGAATATTTTACGGCACAATTCGTAATCCTAAAAAAAATAACCGGAATAATCCGGTACGTTTGACTGAAATCCAAAGCGATCATGTTATTTTCAGCAAAATTCAATAGCGTTAAACGGACATTTTTGCATGCACAGACCGCATTTCACGCAGACATTTTGGATGATGACATATGTGCTGCGCGGTTTCCCGGAGATGGCGCCCACCGGACAGTTCTTGGCACAGAGGCCACACCCCTTACACACAGTACTCTTCACCTGATACCGTAAGAGGGACTGGCAGACTCCGGCCGGGCACGTCTTTTGATAAATATGGGCCTCGTATTCATGGCGGAAATATTTGAGCGTGGACAATACAGGATTTGGAGCCGACTGACCCAGGCCGCAAAGAGCCGACATTTTGATGGTATTCGCCAACGTTTCCAGGGTCTCCAAATCTTCCGGAACCCCTTTTCCCTGCGTAATCCGGTTCAGAATATCCAGCATCCGCTTGGTCCCAATACGGCACGGTGTGCATTTACCACAGGATTCATCCTGAGTGAATTCCAGAAAGAAACGAGCCACGTCTACCATACAGGTGTCCTCGTCCATGACGATCAAGCCGCCGGACCCCATCATCGACCCGGCCGCTGTCAAGGACTCATAGTCCATGGGCAGATCCAGATGTTCCGTGGTTAAGCAGCCGCCGGAAGGCCCTCCGGTTTGAGCCGCTTTAAACCGTTTTCCGCCGGGAATTCCGCCGCCCAGTTCAAAAATGACTTCACGCAAGGTCATGCCCATGGGAACTTCGACTAAGCCGGTATTGGCGATTTTGCCGGCAATGGCGAACACTTTGGTCCCCTTGCTTTTTTCGGTACCGATCTGCGCGAACCATTCGGGCCCTTTCAAAATGATGGGCGGAATATTGGCATAGGTTTCCACATTATTAATGAGCGTCGGTTTGCCCCAAACGCCTTTTTGGGCCGGAAAAGGAGGTTTCGGACTGGGTTCGCCCCGTTTTCCCTCGATGGAGGCGATCAACGCGGTCTCCTCACCGCAGACGAATGCGCCGGCGCCGACCCTTATCTCTACATCAAAAGCAAAGCCGGTATTGTAAATGTTTTGACCCAAGAAGCCCATGCGCCGGGCTTGTTCGATGGCTACGCCCAGCCGTTCCACGGCCAGAGGATATTCAGCACGGACATAGACATATCCCTGTGACGCGCCCACCGCATAGCCGGCAATGGCCATCGCTTCCAAAACTGAATGGGGATCGCCTTCCAAGATGCTCCGATCCATAAAGGCGCCCGGGTCTCCCTCGTCCGCATTACACACCACATATTTCACGTCACCCTGAGCTTTCCGGGTAAACTCCCATTTCAAGCCGGTGGAAAACCCGGCGCCGCCCCGGCCCCGTAATCCGGATTTTTTGACCACGTCAATGACCTGTTCCGGTGTCATTTCCTTCAGGACTTTGGCCAAAGCCCCGTATCCGTCCCTGGCCACATACTCTTCGATATGCCCCGGGTTGATGAGGCCCACATTCCGCAGGGCAATCCGGACCTGCTTGTTGAAGAACGGAATATCGTCATATTTGGCCATGGTTTTCCCGGTGGAAGCATCCTGATAAAACAGGCGTTCTACCGGTTGCCCCTGAAGAATATGCTCTTCCACGATAGCTTTGACGTCTTTCGGACGGACCTTTTGATAGAAGATCCGTTCCGGATAAACGACAAGTACCGGGCCTAAATCACAACTTCCGATACAACCGGTCTCTACCACTTTTATTTTCTCATCCAAGTGATGCTTTTTCAGTTCATCAATGAGCGCCTGTTCCACTTCGCGGCAACTCGAAGAGATACAGCCGGCTCCGGCGCAAACCAGTACATGTGTCGCATTTTCACCCATTATTTCAGTCCTCCTCGTGATGGGATCTCATCCCTGAGGAAAGGATCCCGTGATAAATTGTCCGACCAAGGATGACAAGACATGATGAGATTGTTCTTTTAATCACAAAGTAAAATAAAAAATTAATGCTCTTCATGGGGACGGTAATTATCCAAAATATCTTCGATTTTCTCCACCGTCAACCGGCCATAAACATCGTCTCCAATCGTCATGACCGGAGCCAAACCGCACGCTCCCAGACAGCGGGTGACCGTCAACGAAAACAGGCCGTCCCGGGTGGTCCCGCCCACTTTTATGTCCAACTGTTTCTGGAGTTCCTGAAGAATTTGCGCAGCCCCTTTCACATAACAGGCCGTTCCCATACAGACACCGATGGTATGTTTGCCCCGGGGTTCAGTCGTGAATAAGGAGTAAAAGGTGAGTACGCCGTAAACTTCGCTAAGGGGCAGATTCAAACCGTCGGCAATCATGATCTGCACGTCTTTGGGCAGATAACCGAAAATTTGTTGCGCGTGATGAAGCACCGGGATGAGCGCACCGGGCTTGCCTTGATAATCG
>JAKOSX010000007.1 GCA_029776595.1 Bacillota bacterium
CCAGGCGCATCAACTCACCATGATTAATATAATCTTCCGGAGCTCCTTCCGGTCTTTGGAACGGCGTCAGATAACTGACAGCCCCAGTGTCAGGATCAACAGTCCTAGTCTGGGCGATAGCCGCTATTTTGTCGATCGTCTCCAAAAACCGGGCTGCCCGATCGCCGCTTAAATAATGCTCAGCAAGATACCTGGCCTGAATCAGCCCCATCTCCAACAAAGCCACCCGATCCTCGGGGTTCGCAACGGAACCGTCCGGCATGAGGTTAGCCTGGATAAGATGATGGATCGCCTCTTTCACCTCAGGTTCAAGTCCTTCCATCACTTCCTGTAACGACTGATAAATCTCAGCCGTCCCATAGTATGGAAGCGCATGATGTTGAATGGCCCCGGCCGCCAGCTGCCTTCCCTCCGGGCTAATTTCCAAAATATCACGATACACATGTTCAGAGATATTTCCGGTGACGAAGTTTAGTTCATTTTGGAGCCGGTTTTCCGAAGCATAATTACGATAGAGATTCATTCCGCGGTTATCAATGGATCGAATATTCAATGAACATACCTCCTTGTATGTTATATTTGGATATGTAGAATATCGTCAGAATTACTGTGAGTTTACAGTACAATTACTCCATCCCTGGTCAATATCAATGGATTGTCTTACCTATATTTCCCGCGGTATAAAAATCCCCTTCATATAAGGCCCTTCATTATGGAATTTGTATACCTGTTCCTTTTCCTCGGGTGTATATCCTATCAGCAACTTTATTTCAGAATCCCGCTTGACTAAATCCACCGTACAGATAACGCCAACAAGTTTTTGGGCAGAATCGGTTCCTCTCCAGAGATCAATACCTCCCCGTCCCTGGCCCTGGATGCGGTATTGGCAAGATACCCGTAATCAACCGGATAAATCTTACCCCATTTCGGATGCCGACTGCCCTTCGGACGATCGATTATCACTTCGGATTCAGCCCCCAGCCGTTCAAAAGCATCCCAAAAATCCGACGAATATGATTCAAAAGGATCACCTACCCGTTTCCGGATGAAAATATTTATCATTAATAGGGTTTTCAGCTGTTAACCGCCTTAAGTCCTTCCCAATCTCGGAGGAAACGTTCGATGCCGGCATCGGTCAACGGATGTTGGGTCATCTGGATTAAGATTTTATACGGTACCGTTGCGATATGGGCTCCGGCTTTGGCAGCTTCCGTCGCATGCAAGGGGCTACGGATACTGGCTGCAATAATTTGAGTGGAAATCTGTTGCACCCGAAAGACATCGCTGATTTCCCGAATCAAACCCAACCCATCGATTCCGATATCATCCAAACGGCCGACAAACGGGCTGACATAGGTTGCGCCGGCGCCGGCCGCCAGCAGGGCTTGGGCCGTGGAAAAGATCAACGTCACGTTGGTTTTGATCCCTTCATTATTTAATACATGGACCGCAGCCAGACCTTCGGCAGTCATCGGAATCTTCACGACCACATTGGGATGCCATTGGGCGATCTGCCGGGCTTCCCCGATCATCCCCTGGGCATCCAAGCTGATCACTTCGGCACTGACCGGGCCGTCGACGATCGTCGCTATCTCCTGAATCACTTTCTTAAAATCCCGTCCTTCCCGGGCAATTAATGACGGGTTGGTCGTTACACCGGAAATAATCCCCATGCGGTGGGCTTTCTTGATCTCTTCAATGTTGGCTGTATCGATAAAAAACTGCATCGTTTTCCCTTCCTCGTCCTAGAAGTCCCTTTTATGACTCATTATATCCACTATAAACCAATCCGCTTGGAGAATCAAGGAAAAAAGCTTTTTAACTTTGAATTTACAATTAAAAAACCAGGAATGGAGCATTCCTGGTTTCCAACACGATGGAGTGCGGTCAGAACGATTTATATAGTTCGCCTTTCGCGCCGCAAACCGGGCACTTATCCGGCACCTCGTCCAAAATCGTATGGCCGCAAATAGGACAGATATTCACAGATTTAATGGAGATATCTTTCCCTTCTTTGGCCGCATTTTGAGCGTCCTGGAACAAACGGGCATGAATCTTCTCTGCTTCCAATGCAAAATGGAAGCTTCGCTCAGCGCCTTTTTCCCCTTGAAAACGGGCGGCTTCCAAATACACCGGATACATCTGTTCAACCTCATGCAATTCGCCGTTGATGGCTCCCTGCAAATTCTCGACGATATTCTGTTCTCCGAAAACTCCTCCGGCCGCTACCGTGTAGTCTCCGGTTTGGGTATCCAGCTCCTTGAAATGATTTCCGGCATGGACCTGTTCAGCATAGGCAATGGCTTTAAACAACCGCGCAATATTGGGGAAGCCGTCTTTCTCGGCCTGATTTCCCCAGATAAGATAGCGCATGTGAGCCATGCTCTCTCCGCCGTAGGCCGAACGCAAAAAATCAGCCGTCATTGCATTTTTCACTGACATGATACATACCTCCTTCAAATTTACAACATTATTAGTATGGATGTTTGCGCCGTTTCATACTCGGAAATCGGAAAATTTTTCAAAAATCAGGCTGTTTAACCACCCGTCGCCGACCTTCTCCAATCCGCTGAGCATTTCCAATAGATTATGTTAAAATAGTATATAATTATTATATCACAATTTCTTTTATCCGGAGGGCTTTTTTACAAATGAAGGAAAAGGAACGGATTGCCGAGATCGAACATCTGAGCCGAATCATGAAGGAGATCGACTCCCAATTGGCCGTCGCTTCCGAAAACCATGCCAAAGCCCAAGCCGCATTGGACCAATCCATCGCCGAATACTGGGACAGCATCTTTTCCGATGCCCAGGACGAAGCCCAGTTTATCGAGAACATCGCCAGGCAGCGCATCCTTACGGCCGCTTCTTACCGGCGCTGTCTCCAACTGACTAAATTACAGGAATCCGCCTATTTTGCCCGTATCGACTTCCAGGAGAGCCATCCCCACGCCGAACCTGAATTCAGGCCCGTCTATATCGGTTTGGCCTCCTTAAGCGACCCGCAGTCCCATGCCCTACTCATCTATGACTGGCGTTCTCCCATTGCCGGAATGTTTTACGACTTCGGGCGGGGACCTGCCCATTATCTGGCCCCGGGCGGAAAGATCTCCGGGACCATTACGTTGAAACGCCAGTACAAAATCGATCACGGCCAAATCATCTATATGTTTGATTCGGACCTGAAGATCGATGATGAAATATTACAGGCATTGCTCAGCAAGAGTGCGGATTCGAAAATGCGCACCATCGTTACCAGCATTCAACGGGAGCAAAACCTGGCCATCCGAGACGAAACCCATCGCGTCCTTTTTGTCCGGGGGCCGGCCGGAAGCGGCAAAACCTCCATCGCCTTGCACCGGGCGGCGTATTTGCTTTACCGGGATCGCCGGTCCCTGACAGCGCAAAATATTTTAATCTTCTCTCCCAACCGCATCTTCAGCGACTACATTTCCAATGTCTTGCCGGAATTGGGCGAAGAAAACATCCGGCAAATGATGTTCCAGGATTATCTGCTTCGGGCACTCTCATCCTACAGTGTTGATGTCGAAGAACGAGATGCCCAATTGGAATATCTTTATCTTCCGGAAGACAGCCCGGACCGCCGGATACGGATGGCAGGCATCGCTTTCAAATCATCACCTGCGTTTGCAGCCATCATTCACCGGTACCTTGAGACCATCGAAAAAGAGATCGCCGCTTTGCCCGATGTGGAATTTGAAGGCCGTCAACTCATCCCCCGGGACGAATGGGCCGAGCTTTTCTCCAAAACCCTGACATATCTTCCGATGGCTAAACGATTGGCACAATTAAGAAAGACGGTCTACACCCGTTTACGTCCAATCATCCGCCAGCTTCGGGAAGACGAAGCTTTACATATCGCAGCAACCGGCGAAGAAGTCAATGAACGGACCATTCGGGCATTGGCCCGCCTCAACGTCAGAAAACGGATGGAGCCGTTTTATTCCGCTTTGCAGGAACGGACGGAGCTCAATCCGTTAGCGCTTTACCGCAGACTCTTCGAAGATGGGGATTTGTTCCGCCGCCTGGCCAAAGATGAAAGCATTCCCGATGAATGGCCGGCCGTTTGCCAAATGACGTTAGAAGCCATGGATAATCAGCAGATTTTTTATGAGGACTCCCTGCCGCTCCTGTTCCTCCAGGGAGTTCTGGAGGGTTTTACGACCTATAGTGACATCCGGCATCTGATCATCGATGAAGCCCAAGATTATACATTGTTTCATTACGAAATTCTTAAACGGCTGTTCCCCAAATGTTCCTGGACCGTCCTAGGCGACCCGGCCCAGTCCATCCATCCTTACTTACATACCGCCGATTTTGAAACGGCCAGCCGGATACTGGCCGACGCATCCGCCGGAACGGACGAAGACACCGCCATCATCCAACTTTCGCGGAGTTACCGTTCAACATACGAGATTCAGCGGTTTGCCGAAGGGATCTTAGGGGAAAATACAGCCAAACCCATTCATCGTTCAGGTCGGCGCCCCATATTGGTTCAGGCCGCCGGATCGGAAGACATGGCCAATGCCGTCATCCGACAAATCGGCCTTTTCCAACAGGAAGGCTGGAAATCCGTGGCTGTCATCTGCAAAACACTGCAGGATGCCGCCGCTGCCTACGAAAAACTCAGCCAACACCTGGACATTCACCTCATCACTCCGGAATCCATCGAATTCAAACGGGGTATCGTGATCGCCCCCGCATACCTTGCCAAAGGGTTGGAATTTGACGCGGTCATCATTTATAATGTCAATGACCAAACCTACCGTTCCGCCATGGAGCGAAATATCCTTTATACCGTATGCACCCGGGCACTCCACCGGCTGGCTTTGGTATATTCCGGAAACCTTTCGCCATTGTTATCCGAAGTCGATCCCAAAACGTTTGAAACGGAAACAGGCCGGCATTGATTGCCGGCCTACCTCGGGATGACAGACTGCACTGCAACCGTCATCTCTTGACATTCTCGGTTTTTCAGATTACGATTTTCCTGGAAAGTCTTATATATACGTGAGGTTATAATGGAAAAGTATCGTCATGTCTCCAGTAAAGACGTGGCCCGGGAAGCAGGCGTTTCTCAGGCGACTGTATCCTACGTGTTAAACGACGTTCCGGGAATTAAGATCAAACCGGAGACCCGTCAGGCCGTTCTGGAAGCAGCCAAAAAACTGAACTATTTGCCCAATCTGAGCGCCCGAAGCATGCGCTTGAAAAAGTCCATGTCCATTGCGGTCGTCTCCGATAAAAATGTTTCCAATTACGGTTTCATCAAAATCCTGGAGGGCATCAAAGATGTGATGATTCCCCGGGATTATTCTATCACCTTTTCTTTCAGCAAATTTCAGGATAACGAAACCGCTCAGCACGTCCAATATTTCCTGTCCAATCGGATTGACGGCATCATTTTTCTCCTGGTCAATCCTTCGAAAGAGCACTGCCAATACCTGGCCTCAAAACATATCCCTTTTGTGGTAATTTCCCACCAATTCCAGGAAGACGGCTTTCATCGGATTAAAAACGATATGGAGTCGGCCGTCAGGGAAGCACTCACCGATCTCCGTTCCAAAGGCCGGGAGACCATCGGTTTTTTCGGAAACGGCATCGGCAATTTTGCGGACCGCCGGTACGCAACATTTCATAAAACCATGGAAGAAATGAATTTTCGGCTGGATCCTGCCCAGATGGTCAAAATGTCGGACTCCGAGGAAGCGGAATCGGCCATTGCGCAATTTTTCAACAACCGTTCATCTCTGCCCGATGCTATCATCTGCGAAGCTCCGGGCATTGGTTTCCGGTTGTTACGTTACTTGGCCAAAACGGGAATTCGCGTCCCGGAAACCCTGTCCGTCACGGCATTCGGTACATCCAAGTTTTCCCCTCTGACATATCCGGCACTCTCCGCCATCGAAAGCCCCCTTTATCAAATGGGATACAGTGCCGCCGAAATGCTGTTTAACATCATGAACGGTAAACCAACCGATAACCTGGTGGTCCTCAAATGGCAGTATGTGAAAAGGGAATCGAGTTAAAATGGGTTCACCGTGCACGATTCAGTGCACAGGATAAACTATCCAAACGCAAAAAACAGGAGACTCTGCAGCATTTGCAGCATTGAGTCTCCTTTACATATTTACAATTATATTTATGAACGCCTGCACTACTCTCACGCCTTTTATCACCCAGTACCCAGCACCTGGCACCCCTACCTGAACAATACCGTGAACTCTGCACTGTGTACCGTGCACTATCCCCTGGAACCCATGAACTAGACTGTAATATCAAACTCCGTCCACGGAAAATCCTTCGGGGGCAGCGACCTAAAAGAGACCGGTTCGCGGGAAACAGGATGGATAAAACCGACCTCAACCGCCCATAACGCCAGTTGCTGGCCGGAGCGGTTGACTTGCTTCCCATACTTTTGATCCCCATAAAGCGGGTGGCCGATGGCAGCCATTTGCACTCGTATCTGATGGGAACGCCCGGTATGCA
>JAKOSX010000073.1 GCA_029776595.1 Bacillota bacterium
CGCCACGCCAACGACCCGGCCCGCTTCCACCAAAATATGTTGAACCCGGGTTTCGGTGAGTACCTGGACGCCTTTGGCCCGGATGGCCCGTTCAAAGGCAGCCACCAAATCCTGTGCCCGGTCCGACACGGGAAAAACCCGCTTGCCCCGCTCTACCTTCAAAGGGACGCCCAACGTCTCCTCGACAAAACGCATCAGTTCCCCGGGGCCGAAACGCTGAAAAGCGCCATATAAAAAACGTCCGTTTCCCGGAATGTTGGCAATGAGTTCCTGGATATCCGAAGCATTGGTCACATTGCACCGGCCGGCCCCGGTGATTAACAGTTTGCGCCCTAAGAAACGGTTCCGTTCGATAAGCGTGACTTTCCCTCCGTTATCCGCCGCCGTATACGCGGCCATTAAGCCGGCTGCGCCGCCTCCGACAATGATGATGTTCTGATCCGTCGCTGTCAATTTATCCATTTTCCTCTTGTTGAAATTTTCCAATCCATGCTTCGATTTGCGGAAGGGCCTCCTCCGCCGCCTTCCGCCCTATGTCAATGCATTCCTGGGCCCGATGAAAATGCATGGTCCCGATATTGCCCAATTGGGGAACGATGGCCAAATCGGCCAGCTCCATCTGGTAACGGTCCAGGCGGTTGCCCATAATATCCTGGACTTTGGACAATACGTCGAAAATATTGTTGATCCGGTGATGGGTATGGTCAAAGCCTACATTGACCGCAATAACCAGATCCCCTTTCATCTCTTTGGCGATGCTGACCGGTACCCCGGCAACCACCGCACCGTCTACCAGAATCCGTTTATTATATTCCACCGGATTGAAGATCCCGGGCACCGAAATACTGGCACGGATCGCCGGAGCCAACAGCCCTTCTTTGAAGACGATTTCCTCGCCGGTATGCAGATCCGTCGCCACCGCCCAAAAAGGGAGGCTTAAATCTTCGATCTTTTTCCCTTTGGTCAACAAGTCGATTAAAGTCTGAATCTTCGCCCCGTCAATCAGCCCAAGGGTCGGAAGGTGAAAATCCACTAAGTTCTCCCACTTCAATGCATCCACAAGCCGTGCCAAATAATACAGGTCGGTTTCTGCGGCATAAGTGCCGCCAACCAGGGCTCCCATACTCGTCCCGACGATTCCGGAAATCTTCAGATTGGCTTCTTCGAACACTTGAAGTACACCGATGTGAGCAAAACCCCGGGCGCCGCCGCCACCCAGTGCCAAAATGATTTTTGGTGTTTTTCGCGCCACAGCCCGGACACCTTCCTTCGGTCGATTCTGCAAGTATATTCCACAAATATTCAGATGTCCCTTCTTCCAACCCTAAAGTTTCTCGCTTTCCGGATTGATCGAAAAAGGCCAATAGCCAATGCTATCAGCCTTCTATGGTTACCGAATATCCGGCCTATGCCGTAATCACTTTTTCCGAATTACGGATCAAAAGCGGCGGGGAGACTTCCGGGGAGATGTCCGCCGGGGCCTTAATCGCCTCTTTGATCACTTCTTCGATGCGTTCCACCGGTATGATCTTGATCTCTTTCTCCGTCTCGAAGATCTTTTGCCAATTGTCTTTGGGAATCAACACTTTTTTGACGCCCGCTTCCTTGGCTGCGGCGATTTTCGCCACAACGCCGCCAACCGGCATCACGCACCCCCGGATGGAAATTTCGCCGGTCATGGCCACTTCATTGTCAACCATCAATCCGGTAATGGCCGAATAGATGGCCGTCGCCAGTGTAATCCCTGCTGAGGGGCCGTCGATAGGGACTCCGCCCGGGAAATTGATATGGATGTCATAGTCCGCCGGATTGACCGAGAGAAATTTGCGGATTACCGTCAGTACATTTTCCACTGAACCTTTGGCCATGCTCTTGCGCCGCAATGTCCGGCCGCTTTGGCCCAGTTCTTCTTCATCCACTAATCCGGTGGTGGTCACCACCCCTTTTCCGGGTTCCACCCGGATGGCTGATACTTCCACTTGAATCAATGACCCCATGTTCGGGCCGAAAACCCCCAACCCGTTGACATACCCCACTTGAGGCGTAGAAGGAATTTTAACGTTGGGCCGGGGATTATACTGACTGTTCTGTACGACCCACTCCACATCACTGACCAAAATCTCCTGGCGGCCTTCGGTCACCGCCAGGCCGGCGGTAATTTGGATCAAATTCACCGCATCTCGTCCATTACTGGCGTATTTGGTGATCACGTCCAGTACCCCGGGTTCCAGATCAAAACCTACCTTTTTTGCAGCGTTGGCGGCAATTCGCCGTATGTCCGCAGGGGACAACGGGTGGAAGAAAATTTCGACGCAACGGGAACGGATGGCCGGCGGAATCTCCTCCGGCATTCGGGTGGTGGCCCCGACCAACCGGAAATCGGCCGGAAGTCCGTTTTGAAATATGTCATGAATATGACTGGGAATATTGGTATCTTCTGAACTGTAATAGGCGCTTTCCAAAAACACTTTCCGATCTTCCAGGACTTTGAGGAGTTTATTCATTTGCACCGGATGCAGTTCGCCGATTTCGTCGATGAACAATACCCCGCCATGGGCTTTGGTGACTGCGCCGGGTTTCGGTTGAGGGATACCGGCGATGCCAAGAGGCCCGGCCCCTTGATAAATCGGGTCATGCACTGAACCAATCAGCGGATCGGCGATTCCCCGGTCGTCGAAACAGGCCGTCGTCGCATCGATCTCGATAAACTTCGCATTTTCCTTAAAAGGGGATAGCGGCTGCTTTTTGGCCTCTTCCAAGACCACGCGGGCTGCCGCCGTTTTGCCCACGCCCGGAGGTCCGTATAAAATCACATGTTGGGGATTGGGGCCGCAGAGTGCGGCGCGCAAGGCTTTCAGCCCATCGTCTTGTCCGATGATTTCCATGAAATTGCTGGGCCGGGTCTTTTCAGCTAAAGGTTCCGTCAAGGATATCCGACGCAAGCGTTGCAGTTTTTCCATTTCTTTGCGGGATTCACGATCCACCGCAATTTTATTCCCCTGTTGGCTCCTGAGCAAATTCCAAAAATACAACCCGATGACAATGGCAAAGAATAAATTGATCAAACCGATGACATTTGCCAAAATATCCATTGATTCAGCCCCTTTTTCCCGGAAATTCACCTATAGTATCTACCGCCAATAGCCAAATTAAACCTTTGGATTAAAGGTTTGGTTTTCCGGAAAAATATTGGGCAAAAATAAAACCCGGTTTACCCGGGTTTTTATCTTTAGATTAAGCGGATTCCTCTTTCTTCTTCTTGCGGGGTTCAACTAAAACCTGCAATGGTTTTTCATGTCCCTCCACCATGGCTTTGGTGATGACCACCCGTTTTACGTCGGTCCGGGAGGGCATCTCATACATCAGTTCCATCATCAGCTTTTCAATGATGGCCCGGAGCCCCCGCGCTCCGGTATTCCTGGCTATGGCCTGTTTGGCAATGGCCTCCAGGGCATCGTCTTCGAAGATCAGCTCGATATTGTCCATTTCGAAGATCTTCTGGAACTGTTTGACCAAAGCATTCTTCGGCTGCGTCAAAATTTGAATTAAAGCCTTCTCGTCCAAAGGATCCAAAGCCACTACAATGGGCAACCTACCGACGAACTCCGGAATCAATCCGTATTTCAACAGATCCTCCGGCATAATCTGGCGGTACAGTTCGCCCAAGGGTTTCTCCTGCTTGGACTGGATTTCCGCACCAAAGCCCATGGTCTTTTTGCCGAGGCGGTTTTCGATGATCTTTTCCAGTCCGTCAAAAGCGCCGCCGCATATGAACAAGATATTGGTGGTATCCAATTGAATGAATTCCTGATGCGGATGTTTCCGGCCGCCCTGAGGCGGAACCGATGCCACGGTCCCTTCCAAAATCTTCAGCAAAGCCTGTTGGACACCTTCACCGGAAACGTCGCGGGTAATCGACGGATTTTCCGATTTACGGGCGATTTTATCCACTTCGTCAATGTAAATAATGCCTTTTTCCGCCCGTTCCACATCATAATCCGCCGCCTGAATCAGCTTCAGCAAAATATTCTCAACGTCTTCACCCACATAACCGGCTTCAGTTAACGAGGTTGCGTCGGCGATAGCAAAGGGAACATTTAAAATCTTCGCAAGGGTCTGGGCAAGCAACGTTTTACCGCACCCGGTGGGACCCAGTAATAAAATATTGCTCTTTTGGAGTTCTACGTCTTCAAAACGGTCCTCGGAATTAATCCGTTTGTAATGGTTGTAAACGGCAACAGCCAACGTCTTTTTGGCTTCATCCTGACCAATAACATACTGATCCAAGATCTCTTTGATCTCTTTCGGTTTGGGGTTATTGGTCATATCCAGGTTGACGTCTTCGTTCAACTCTTCGTCGATGATTTCATTGCACAGTTCAATGCATTCATCACAAATATAAACCCCGGGCCCGGCAATGAGCTTTTTAACCTGCTCCTGAGCTTTCCCACAAAACGAACATTTCAATTGTCCTTTTTCATCTCCAAACTTAAACATTTCGCCACCTCGTTTTTGGTTTGATCGGGGTTCGGTTACTTTTGTTTGGTAAAGATATCATCGATAATCCCGTAAGCCTTAGCTTCAGCGGCAGACATCCAGAAATTGCGGTCCACATCCCGTTCGATCTTTTCCAGGGGTTGACCTGTATGTTTAACCAGTATCTGGTTGCCAATCTCCCGCAGTCTCAAAATCTCTTTCGCCTGAATCTCAATATCGACGGCCTGGCCCTCGGCTCCGCCGTGAGGTTGATGAATCATCACCCGCGAATTGGGCAGGGCATAACGTTTCCCTTTCGCCCCTGCCGCCAACAACAAAGCCGCCATACTGGCCGCGATCCCGATACATACCGTTGCCACTTGCGGACGGATAAACTGCATGGTGTCATAGATAGCCAATCCGGAGTAAACGACCCCACCCGGGCTGTTGATATAGAGATAAATGTCTTTGTCCGGGTCTTCGGACTGCAAATACAACAACTGGGCAATGACCAAATTGGCCAAGTTGTCGTCAATCGGTCCGCCGACAAACACGATTCTCTCTTTTAACAGCCGGGAAAAAATATCAAACGCCCGTTCTCCCCGATTTGTCTGTTCGACTACCATTGGAACCAGATTCATCAACTTTCCCTCCACTTTTTATTCCACTACTTTAGCAACAGCATTCTCTTTGATAAAATCCGCGGTCTTTTCCAGGATGATCGCTTGTCTGATATCTTCCAGCCTGCCATTGGCCTGAAGGTTTTTCTTAAACTTGGCCACGTTCTTTTGCTGATACCGCGCAGCCAATTCTACCACTTTTTCCTCGACTTCTTCATCGGTGGCTTCGATCCCTTCAGCCTTGGCGATATTGCTTAACACCAGATCGGTTTTCACCCGTTTTCTGGCCTCCGGCATAAATTCTTCCAACATTTCTTCCCGCGTCTTCTTCACGTAGGCCAAATATTGATCCAGATTCAGGCCTTGGAAGGCAAGATTATGTTCAAACCGGTGCAATAAATCTTCGGCTTCTTGTTTGATTAAGGTTTCCGGAATGTCCACTTCGGCGTTTTCTGCCGCTTTATCGATAACGGCCTGGGCATAGGCAGCTTCCGCCTCCATTTCAGCGGTGGCCTGCATTCTCGCTTTCAAGTCGGCTTTTAATTCTTCCAAGTTTTCGTATTTACCGACGCTCTTAACAAATTCATCGTCCAATTCCGGATATTCCTTTACTTTGATCTCTTTCAGGCTCACCTTAAAAGTGGCATCTTTGCCTGCCAGTTCCGTGCTGTGATAATCCTCAGGGAACTTGACCTGGATTTCTTTCTCGGTCCCGACTTCCATCCCGACCAATTGTTCTTCAAAACCGGGAATAAAACTGCCGGACCCGATTTCCAACGTGTAAGCCTGGGCCGCACCGCCGGCAAACGGTTTGCCGTCCACAAACCCTTCAAAGTCAATAACGGCAAAATCGCCGTTTTCCAATACTTTCTTATCGCTCACCACGATTTCCGCATGGCGTTCCCGCAATGCCTGAAGCCGCTCTTCCACTTGGGCATCGTCGATATTTACGGCTTTTTTCTCAACTTCCAGGCCTTTATATTGTCCCAAAGTCACCTCGGGTAATACTTCCACTTTGATCTTGAACTTAAATTCCTGTTCCGGATTGAAGGTTTCTCCCATATCCAGTTGCGGCTGGGCAATGGGTTCGAGCTTCAGTTCGGTCAATGCCTGTAAATACGCTTTCTGAACGATAATATCCAAAGCGTCTTCATAAAGGACTTCTTTCCCGAACTGCTTTTCCAAAATAGGACGGGGAACATGCCCTTTACGGAATCCCGGAAGGTTTACTTTCTTGACGACCCGCTTGTATGCCTCGGCTAATGCCTCCTCAATTTCGTCGGTAGAAACGGAAACCTCCACTGATACCAAATTCTTGTCTAGCTTTTCCAAGTTAAACTGCATTTATGCTCCTCCTGAATCTGTACTATTAATATATGTCCCTCTTTAATTTTTTTGCTCCCACTTTTTGCATTTCGACATTGGAGGTGAAAACTCCTTTCACCCCGATGAATACAGTAAAATTCCGAATATAAAAATACCTTGGAAGTTCCAAGGTCTAATCCCACTATACCTTTATTGGTTGTCATTGTCAATATTTGAGACCAATATTTTAAAGATATTATAACCTTGTATCCATTTCTTAGTAATTCCTGGTGCGAGAGGCGGGACTTGAACCCGCACGGTCGCCCACCAGATCCTAAGTCTGGCGCGTCTGCCATTCCGCCACTCTCGCAAGCGCATAACGATTATAGCACCGTAACACTGGTTACGTCAATAACGGTTTTGGGCCTTTGTTTATGGGTCCTAGGTAATAGGCGATGGATGGAACGCTCTGCGTTCCTTCCTTAACCCATCACCAAGTACCTAGAATCTAATACCTGTTCAATTTTATATGAGCCTTTTCACCCAATCCAGGAGCCTCTGCCAAAAGCTTTGTTTCGGTACGTCGAAGGCAGCGACCACCGGGATTTTGTCGATCAGCTCCTCGCCTAACCGGACCTGAAGTTCGCCGACCTGTTGCATCCGCTCCACCGGCGCCTTCATGGCACTTTGGATGAGAAGGTTGACTTTCAACCGGGCCTCGGCCCCCTTAGGAAGCAACAGGGTTAACGACCGGTTGGCCATAACCGGGACATAAGACAAAACTCCAGAATTCACTTGGATTTCGGCCAATTTCTCCTGGGGTGACACCAGATTCAACAATTGAAAATTGTTGAACCCGTATTCGAAAAGAGCTTTTGTATCTTCATACATCCTTTTGCTGTTCAGTACCACCGATATCAGTCGGTGGCCATTACGGGTCGCCGAAGCTACCAGACAGCGGCCGGCTTCCCGAGTGTATCCGGTTTTGACGCCGTCCGTATATTCATAGCGCCACAGCAACTTATTATGGTTGATCAAGTGCCGGCCTTCGTCATGGTCGGGCCAATGGATGGTTTTGTATTTAGTTTTCACGATGGCATTGAACACGGGATTGTGAAGGGCATACCGGGTAATCAACGCCAAATCTTTGGCGGTGGTAAGATGGCCTTCTTCCGGTAAACCGCTGCTGTTTTTGAAGGTACTGGAGGTCGCCCCTAACTCCCTGGCCTTTTCCGTCATCCACTCCGCAAATTGCTTTTCGGAGCCTGCCAGATTTTCCGCGACCGCCACGGCAGCATCGTTTCCGGAACTCAACAATATGCCATAGAGCATATCTTCCAGCGTATGTTTTTCTCCGCTGGCCAACCAGATGGAAGAGCCTTCCGTTCTGGAAGCGGTCGGACTGACAACGATGGTCTGGTTCAGATCTCCCCGTTCCAAGGCCACCAAAGCGGTGACGATCTTCGTCGTGCTGGCCGGCGCTTTACGTTCTGTCGCATTTTTCTGGTATAAGATTTCCCCGGTGGTAAAATCCATCAAGATAGCTGATTCGGCTGCCAAGTCCAATGTACCGGCGGCAGCAGCCGGCAATGTCAATAAAA
>JAKOSX010000074.1 GCA_029776595.1 Bacillota bacterium
AGGGCTCACCCGCTATCTGCCGATCGTTCCGATCAGTGACCAAGTAAGCATAGCCAGCTTTGTCATTCTGGGTGACACCGAATTGGTATGCCGGGTAGCCCCGGAATTGATTAAAAAAATGCCTCCCTTTGATGTGCTGGTAACAGCCGAAGCCAAGGGAATACCGCTGGCATTCGAGATTTCACGACTGCTGGGCATGAAAAACTACATTGTTGCCCGAAAGAGCATCAAATCGTACATGGAGAACCCGGTAATAGAAGAAGTTAACTCGATCACCACCCAGAAAACTCAGATCCTGTCTTTAAACGGCGAAGATATCAGCCAGATCAGAAACCGCCGGGTGGCGATCGTGGATGATGTAATCAGCACCGGGGAATCAGTCAACGCTGTTGCCAGGCTGGTTGAAAAAGCAGGTGGAACGGTGGTCGCCAAAGCGGCCATCCTGGCCGAAGGGGACGCCGCAAAAAGTACAGATATTATTTATCTGCAAAAACTACCCCTGTTTTATACAAACCACTAAGAAGGGACAGCTTCAGGACTACTTTTCAGCTTTTGCAACATATTTTAGAATAGAAACAGGTGATATATGGATATTTTTGTTAGTGAGTGGTACTGTGACTAAACTGCTGACGGCCATCGAACCAACTTTCCCTGACCCCCAAATGCTTCAATCGCAAATACACGCGAGTTCAAGTTTGGCGGTCATTGAAACCTCATTTTTGACTTTTGGGGAATGCGCTTGCGATCAGTTCCATTTTCTGATCCCCCTGCATCAGTCTCCGGTCATCAGAATCGAGAGTAAGATGTATTCACTGCGAGAATTGATGATTTTCCCCTGTAATCCGATGCAGGTCCATCGAGTTGAGGACACCGGGATCATAGATTTCAAGGCTATGGTTCTTTATGTGGAGAAGACACTTTTTCAGTCGGTGGCCGAGGAGATGTTTGGTCATAGAGGTTTGGAGCTATCCAACGATTGTTTTATGTTTAGTCCCGCGGTTCACGAATTGGTCAACGCGTTTATCCACGAGTGCCACACTGCCCAGCCCGGGTGTTCCTTTATGCTGGAAAGCCTCTCCATGCAAACTGTGATCGTCCTTTTACGTGAGTGCCATCATAATCTCTCTTTTTCATCGCCTAAAACAACCTTACATAAGGACAATAAATGCATAACCCGGGCGATAGATTATATAATGGATAACTATCAAAACAGGCTGTCTCTCCGGGAATTGGCCTCCGAAACTCATTACAGTCCGTATCACTTTTCAAGATTATTTAAACAGCATACCGGGATGACGCCGTTTGAATTTCTGCTCGAGTTGAGAATTGAGAAGGCCAAGGCTCTGCTAAAACAAACGGACCATTCAAGTGCCGAGATCTGTTACCTTTCCGGATTTGGCAGCCAAAGCTATTTCAGTCAGATCTTTAAGAAAAAAACCGGCGTGTCCCCTTCCCAATACAAGTTGAGAGTTTAAGAAAAAACCCGGAGCAGTCCACTCCGGGTTTTCCAGTTAATTGTTATCCCCTTTGGATATAAGCCTCA
>JAKOSX010000075.1 GCA_029776595.1 Bacillota bacterium
ATGGAGATTTTCGGCATCATCATTTTATTAGCTATCCGTCTGGCGGTAAAAACCGATGACCTTCAAGCGTTTTTCATTGCTGCCGGAGTGGCTATTGCATGCGGTTATACTGGGGATTTAATGAATGACTACAAAACCGGGGAAATATTGGGGACCAATCCTAAAGCTCAGCTTATTTCCCAAATCGTAGGCGGCATTGTCGGTACGGCCATGGCCACCGTCTCTTTGTTTGCAGTGATCCGCCAATTTGGCGGCGTCGGTGCTGAATACGGACTGCCGGCCGCCCAAGCCTTTGCGGTGAGCCATATGGTTAACGGTATTGGGGATCCGGTGGTTTTTGGTGCGGCCTTACTTATCGGGGCTTCCCTCTATCTTTTAAAAGTCCCCGTGATGACATTGGGCATCGGGATGCTGCTTCCTTTTGAATTCAGCATCGCCGTTTTTCTCGGAGGGTTGATCCGGTTTATCATCCATCGGATAAATCCCAAATTTGATGAAACCGGAACCGTCACCGCCTCCGGTTTCCTGGGCGGAGAAGGATTGACCGGAGTGGTTCTGGCCATATTCAAAGCATTGACATGATGGCCAAAGGAGGAAATAACATTGAAAAAGATCATCGGAATCGATATTGGCGGTAGTACCACCAAAATTGTGGGTTTGGACCGAGGCAAAATATTCAGCCCCATGTTGGTGAAAGCGACGGATCCCATCGCTTCGGTTTACGGCGCTTTCGGCAAATTTATCAGTGCCAACCACTTGAATATCAGCGATATCGAACGGATTATGATCACCGGTGTCGGTTCCTCTTACATTACTGAGCCGCTATACGGCATTCCCACTGGAAAAGTGGACGAATTTCGGGCCATCGGCGCCGGTGGTCTCTATTTGAGCCAATTGACCAACGCCATTATCGTCAGTATGGGGACTGGGACCGCATTTGTCAAAGCAGACCCATCCGGTGTGCGGCATATCGGCGGGACCGGCGTCGGAGGCGGAACATTATTGGGTTTGTCCAATCGTATGCTCAATGTCCGCCATTTCGACGATTTGATCGAAACGGCCGTCGGCGGAGATTTGTCTCATATCGACCTGAACATCAGTGATATCAGTCATGACATTGTAGAAGGACTAACGCCGGAAACCACGGCTTCGAATTTCGGAAAACTCAGCGACTTGGCAACCCGTGCCGATATCGCTTTGGGAATTATCAATCTCGTCTTCCAAACCATCGGCATGATAGCGGTCTTTGCCACCCGAATCGATCATACCACAGATGTGGTTTTGACCGGAAATTTGACCAATGTTCCTCAGTCACGGGATATTTTCAAACAATTGGGAGAACTGTTTAAAGTTAATTTCATCTTTCCACCGAATGCCGAATATGCTACAGCAGCCGGCGCTGCCATTGATTTTGCCCAAAACGGCCCGTTCAAGGAAATCCCGTCCCGTTCATAAACGTTTCTATATTTTTATTATAATAATCCATACGGAAACCCGGCTGAATATCGCCGGGTTTTTGATGTGCTGTAACGATAGGTCTAAAATGGCTTCATCTTACGGCCGTATTGAAGAGTCTACCTCTTCGATGAGATGTTTCCAATACCGTCTGGGCATTTGCTGTCGTTGGACTTTGGGATTGTGCCGTTCCATAATGGCGATCTCTTTAAAATACCTCATCCATAAATGCTGATATTTCAATTCCGTCACATCAGCGGCTAAAGCATTTTCTTTCGAAGGGTCCAATACCGGACGGACCAAAGGATGGTCACGGGGAACCCGGGGCAAATAGACGCATTGTTTCAAATTGTAAAAAATGCCAGTCTCTCGCAGAATATCATGAATCATCCAGCATTGGTCGGCAAAACGGGCCGTAAAATGAGGGGCTAAAAATTGGACAATATTATAGTCCGGCTCGATGGGACTGTAAAAAATACCGTTTGACAATTGGCGAAAACGGACAAATCCATGATAACGGTCGATTTCATGCCGTACTTTCCTCCGGAGATGGTAGAGACGGAAGATGGCCGGATGATTCATATTGGTGATCATCTCCGTCCCATGAAGGAATATGGTTTTAAGATAATCAAAGATAAGCATCTCCATGCCGGGTTGTTCCGAGAGAAAAGCATAACTGACTGTGGCGGTCATCTCTTTGGAAAGAGATTCCAATTTCCGGTAAAAATCCCTTGCTCTATCGGAAACCGTCTCTATTTCCACCACTTTGCTGAAAAGATCGGGCTGATAACGCTGGAAGGTCGTAATATCCGAAATGGCATGGTTGTGCCTTAAACCATGGCAGATGGCTGTTAACAGCCCTTCAAAAGTTCCGTCATAAATATAGATCATCATGATAATCTCTTATCCGTCATGAATTCGCTCAAAACAAGGTTAACTGTTGCGGTTCCGTAACCTCGCGGTATCCCGGGGCATCAGTCAGGAGCTTCCGGCGGATCAACGTCGCATTGTCGGTTTTTTCGAGATATTGACCGTTACACGTAATAAAATACCTAGCCCTTTTCAATACCACACCCAATTTCGGAAGATCCGTCATTTTTAATGGGCCGAAACGGCGTGCAGCGACGATACGTTGAGCAGACTGAACACCGACACCGGGGATCCGCAACAAATATTCATAATCAACCCGGTTAATCTCCATAGGGAAATGGTGAAAATTCCGCAATGCCCATGCGGTTTTCGGGTCCAGCTCCGTATCTAGAAAGGGATGGTCGGGACTGACGATTTCATTGGCCTTGAACTTGTAGAACCGAAGAAGCCAATCGGCCTGATATAATCGGTTTTCCCGTTTGAGGGGCGGCGTTATTCCCTTCGGCAGCAAGGGATGCTTTTGATTGACCGGAATATAGGCGGAATAATATACTCGCCGTAATCGTACTTTTTGGTATAACTTTTCCACCATGTTTAAAATTTGAAAGTCGGATTCGGGCGAAGCCCCGACGATCAATTGAGTGCTTTGGCCTGCCGGTGCAAAAAGCGGTGCTGAACGAAGATATTTTCGTTCATCCTGAATGGCCTGGATTTGATTGCCGATATAGGCCATCGGCACCAAAATGTCTTCTTTCTTTTTGTCAGGGGCCAGCTTTTTCAATCCCTGTTCCGATGGGAGTTCGATATTGACGCTCAAACGATCGGCATAATTGCCAGCTTCTTTCACCAAATCCCGGCTGGTTCCAGGAATGACTTTCACATGGATGTAGCCGTTGAAATTATTCGCCTGACGAAGACGCCTTATGACTTGAATCAACAATTCCATGGTATAATCCGGGCTTTTGACTACTCCGGAGCTTAAAAAGAGGCCTTCGATATAATTGCGCCTGTAAAAATTGACGGTAAGATCGACCAGCTCATTGACTGTAAATGTCGCCCGCGGGATATCGTTGCTCCGTCGGTTGATGCAGTAAACGCAATCATGAATGCAATAATTGGTAAAGAGCACTTTCAGCAATGAAATGCAGCGCCCGTCAGCCGACCAGCTGTGGCAGATCCCCAACGGCGAATCGGATGCATTTCCCAACCCTTTGGTCGTATTCTGACGTTTGCTCCCGCTGGAGGCGCAGGAAGCATCGTATTTGGCTGCTGCCGCTAAAAACGAAAGCTTGTCCAAAACGTCCATGAGCCTTTTTCCTTTACAAACATATGTTCTGTGATTATTATATCACGAACAGATGTTCGAGGCAATCGTCGGTCAGCTTAAAATACATCCTGTTTTGTAAAACGAATCCAAGCGATGCCATAAAAGATCGCTAAATGGATAAGGACGACCCCTAACGATTCTGCGAGAGAAAATACGGATTCCGTCACATTCCATTGGGCGTATTGTGATAATCCGGTATGGTGAAAAAGAAAATAACTGCCAAATCCGGAAGTTCCCAGTTGATTGGCAGTTTCCGGCCCAAATAACATGAAAAAGAAAGTCAAACCGGTGGCCAACGCCACGCTTTTGAACAATGCGGAAATCATAAAGGATATTCCGGCATAGACGGCAATCTCTACCATCCGTAAAGCGTAAAGTTTTAAAACCATCCCCACAGCGCTTCCGTTTCCGTTTTCTTCTTTCGACGGTAGGGATGGATCGGCCACCCCCTGCGGTTGGAAGATCCAGTTTAAAATCATTGAACATAGGAATAACACCATTAACAGGAAAAAGCAGAAACAAAGTACCGCACCATATTTGACAAAAAGGATTCTGGACCTGCCTGCCGGGCGAATAAGCAAAAATTTGATCGTCCCCCATTGAAATTCATCGGCAATGATCCGTCCTGCCAAAATCACGGCCATCACCATAATAAAAAAACTTAGCCAAGATTGACTGGCAACAGCTTGCCAATATCCGGTATAAAACGGATTATACCAGCGGTCCAACGCAAATGAAAACAGGATGAGCGCCATCAATCCCCCGCACATCACCAAGGTACTGGTGCGATAGATCATTTTCAGATATTCATTCCAGATTAATCTGGCCAGAGATCTCATTCTCCGTATCCTCCATAAATAAATCTTCCAGACTTCGGCTTTCGGCCGTTATACCATATACTGCAATCCCCGCTTGGACCAGTGCCTCATTGATCAAGGCTGTCATTTGAGGATCCGCTTGGACTTTGAGGGTCTTTTCCGTCACCGCTAAAACGGCATGAGGATATTTCGTACGGATGACGGTATAAGCCTGATCGGCTTTATCCACTTCAAACCATCGGTTTTGAACGTCACCGTCTGCAAGTTTGCGGATGCTGACCATCCTTCCCTTGTTGATGATGCCCACCCGATCACACATCATCTCCATCTCGGCCAACAAATGGCTGGAGACTAAGACCGCAACGTTTTCACGTTCCGCCAATTGTCGTATAGTTTCTCTTAATTCTTTGATTCCCAAAGGATCCAGGCCATTGGTGGGTTCATCAAGGATTAAAACGGACGGACGGTGTAACATGGCTTGAGCTATTCCCAACCGTTGTTTCATTCCCAACGAATACGTACCCACTTTGGAATAGATATAATTTCCCATATTCAAACGCTCGACGAGTTCGTCTATCCGCTCCCTCTCCACCCGGTCCGACAGATTGGCATAATGGACTAAGTTCTGATAACCGGTTAAAAAATCATAAAATGCGGGAGTTTCGACGATTGCTCCCACCCGTTGGATGGCTTGGCTGAAAGACTCGCGTAAAGAATGGCCATCGATGATGATTTCCCCTTGGGACATGGTGATCAGACCAACCGCCAGCCGAATGAGAGTAGTTTTTCCGGCGCCGTTCGGCCCCAATAATCCAAAGACTTCTCCGGGATAAACGCTGAAACTGACATTCTCCACCAGAGGTTTCGAACGGATCCGTTTGGAGACATTACGGAAATGAAGCCCTGCTTCCAATCTCATACTCTCCTTCAAAGTAATAAAAAAACAATGGTATCTTTAGTATACCATTGTTTTCAAAACATTCGCATGTAACTTAACGGCGGTAAACGTTTTTCAGCCAAGCCCGGGTATCTACGGCCGGAGCCACCAGCTTATTCTTGAGGTGTTCATATTTACTCCCTCTGGAAATCAAAGTCTCGTTGAGAGTCTCACCTTTTAAAATCGTCTTCAATTTGCCGACGACCGTATCCGTATCAAAAAAACGACAAGAGAAAAGATCGAAATAGGCCTGGTTGGATTTTTCAAAATAATGCAAGCTGATGTGGCTTTCAGCGATCATGGTTAAAATAGACGTTACCGGTTCATCATCGACCGTATTTTTGACGACGATGGGCCGGATAATCGGAGTCATTCCGATTTCAAAAGGCATAGTGTCAAAAATAACGAATAAATCGTCCATCGATTTGGGACCATGGTAGTTTTTGATATCCATAAACAAGTGGGGTCCAAAATCCAAATCACGGTTAATCTCAATTTTCGGCGGATAACATGTTCCCCGATCGCGTTTAAGGCAATAAGAAGTCACAATTTCAGCAGGAAAAGCTTCTTTCAATAAATGATTAAGTTTTTCTTCATCAATGGGTTGCGGAGACAAGACATCCACAAAATAAGTCTCCCGGAACGAAAATGTGTGAATCGTAAAATGACCGCCGGCCAAAAAGACAAAAGCACTGATACCGCAATCTTCCGGAACGACGCCATTATAATAGGGCAAGATGAATGGCGGCATCACGGTTTTCAATCCCAACTTTTGCGGAATTTCCTCCAGGGCTTCGTAGACCAGCATAATATCATCCAACCGCGACCGATAGCCATGAAATGCGTCTAAAATAATATGATTCATCCATCTGCTCCTTTTTTTAACAATAATATCAAAAATAAACTTATTTTATTATATCCATTTCATCGGCTACGTCAAGACCTTTTACGGTTAACCTGCGTATTTTTTCGTCTTCATAAAATTTGCGGTTATACAAGACCGCTTTATCAGCCGGCTTGATGGCGGCAGCCCGTTCATTATATTCGATGGCAACATCCAGGTTCCCTAACCAATAATGGATGACAGAAAGCTCGATATACGGGATATATCCCCAATAATCATTGAAATAAAACCCCCAATTGTTTTCCGGCCGTTTTAAACGTGCTGCCATATCAAACCAGAAAAGAGCTCGGTGATAATCTCGACGTGTTTTATAAAGGTATCCGATTTCGCAGCAATGTTCGGCCCGGGGTAAATCATAACGAAAAGCGGTAATAAAACTCTGAATCGACTTTTCAAAATCGCCCAACAAGCCATATATTTTCCCCAAATAAAAACAGGCTTTAATATTATCTTCCACCCATCCCTGCCCTTCATCGAGAAACTGCTGCAATCGGGCAGCAGCTTCCGCATATTCCCGATGATAATAGAGCTCCATGCCAAAATATAACACCGATCGCGGTGAAAGCTTTTTACCGTCATTCAATTGTTTTTGATAGATTTCCAGATTGCGTCGACTTAACCCATGATTTATTTTACAATGAGTGACATTGATCGGAGCATGAATGATCTTGCCGGAAGGCTGGATATATTCATGGACGGGTTCCTGCCATAAAAAACCCGCTTCGCGTCGCAATAATCGTTCCCGGTAATACGTAAGAGCAGGACGGCCTGAAGCGTCCAGCCCAGTCTGATAAGGCATCATCACTACGTCCACATCCGGTGCAAGGGTCTGTTTTAGTTGGAGAAACGCCGTTCGATCTTTATCATGGATCCGGTCGTCAGCATCCAGCCATAAAATATATTCTTTTGTCGCTTTGCTGAATGAAAAATTGCGTGCTGCCGCAAAATCATCAATCCATTCAAAATCATAGATTTTATCCGTGTATCGTTGGGCAATCTCTTTTGTTTTATCGGTTGAACCGGTATCCACGATGATGATTTCATCCGCGATTCCTTTAACCGACTCCAAGCATTCTGCAAGAGTTAATGCTTCGTTTTTAACAATCATACATAAACTGATGGTAACCATCGGTCTCTCCTCTTTACTGCATAATTTTAAAAGAAAAGCCCCTGATGGGGCTTTTCTTTTGTTATCTCAAGCGGATAATCCGAACCGAGGCATTGACCTGATTCAACGTACCACCGACCTCTTCTTCCAAATCAACAGTATTGAATGAAGAATGGTTACGCACATTTAAGACTGCAGGAGCAGC
>JAKOSX010000076.1 GCA_029776595.1 Bacillota bacterium
CCATTCGATCGGGAAATACGCGAAGTTCTTCGCCACCTGCCAATTCGCTGGGTATCCCCACCCCGAAGGAACGAAAGGCAGTCTTGATCAATACTACCGCATAATCCTCCCGAATTCGGAAATATTCCTCCACCGGACTTTTATTCACTGAATGCGTATACGTTATCACAAACTCGTCCCCGGGCCGGACATCCCAACAGCGAAGCAGCCGATGGTTTTCGGTTTCAACCACTAGGCTCATCCGAAACGGGACCAACACCATGGCCGCCAAAACCGCAACGATCATCAAAATAACGCCATGCCGGGGGAAACATCTCCCCGGCATGACCAACGCCGACTTTATGTTTTCCAATAAAGCCTTCATATTCATTTTTTACTTTTTAAGGATGCCTTTTTCCTTAAAGTATTTTTCGGCTCCCGGATGCAGCGGAACCGACAAGCCTTCAACTGCGCTCTTCAGATCAAGCTCGTTTCCTTTGGCGTGCGCCTTGGCCAATTCGGCTTTGTTTTCAAATAAGGTCTTAGTTAAGTTGTATACCATTTGAGTATCCAAATCTTTCTTAACGATCAGCGTGGCCTTAACCGCAACGGTCACCGCATCGTTGTCCATCCCTTTATAGGCAGATTTCGGAATGGTATACGCAGTGTAGAACGGGTATTTGGCGCTCAATTTTTGCAAAGTCGCTTTGTCAATGGAAAGTACGTTAATATCGTGGGTGGCACACAACGCCTGAATTGCCGCATTGGGAATACCGGCCGTTACAAAGAAACCGTCCAATTGTTTGTTTTTATAGGCATTCTCCGATTCGCTGAACGAAAGATAACTGACTTTAATATCCTTATACGTTAAACCGTAGGCCTCCAAGATTTGACGGGCATTGGCTTCCACTCCGCTTCCTGCGGCACCGACAGAAATCCGTTTTCCCTTCATATCGGCGACGGATTTGATCTTGCTTTCAGGGGATACTACAATTTGAACCACTTCCGGATAAAGGGTGGCCATAGCCCGGAACCCTTGAACTTTCTGACCTTTGAAATTTTCGGTTCCATTAAAGGCATAGTCCATCACGTCATTTTGGACAATGGCCAATTCCGCTTCGCCTTTGTTGACTAATCGGATGTTCTCAACGGAAGCGCCGGTAGCCTGGGCCGTCACATTCATGTCTTTCAATTTCGTGTTAAAAAGCTGTGCAATGGCCCCTCCATAGGGATAATAGGTACCGGCCGTGCCGCCCGTTGCCAAAATGTAATTATACTTGGCACCGTAAACCGAAAAAGCAACCATAAAGACCAGCACCAGACAGAGTAAAACAAAACCAAACCTTTTCATAACAATTTCCCTCCCAAAAAATACAGAATGGACAAATTTTCTGTGTCATCTAATTATATCCAAGTTTCGCGATGAACACAAGAACGATGCCTGGCTGAGGAATGCGATGAAACGGTCCGTAATCCACCATTATAAATATATCCGGCGATATCGGGAAATTCTCAGTGTATTAACCCGGCATGGTTTCGGCTACCTTCTGGAAGCCCTCCACATCAATATCAATTTCATTCCTTTTTGGCGCAAAACGGAAATAACCGAACCTACCGCCGTTACCGCCGAGCGCCTGCGCCGGGTTTTGGAGGAACTGGGACCCACCTTTATCAAGCTCGGACAACTTTTGAGCACCCGTCCGGAACTCCTGCCTCCCGCATATATCGATCAACTTGAGCAATTGCAGGATAAGGTAAACCCCGAACCTTTTCCGACCGTCCAAGCCACCATCGAACAAGAACTGGGTCGGTCTCTGGCGGCTGTCTTCAACCATCTGGATCCCGTGCCGTTGGCCACAGCCTCCATCGGACAAGTCCACCGCGGCGTCCTCACAGACGGAAAAACAGTGGCCGTCAAGGTACAACGGGCCCAAATCGCCGAAAAAATCCGCGCGGATCTGGATATCCTCATCGACGTAGCCCATTTCCTGGAATCCCGTTTCAACTGGGCGCGCCAGCATCATCTGGTCGGACTGGCCGAAGAGTTCGCTGCCACCATCCGCGATGAATTGGACTACACCACCGAAGCCGCCAATGCCGCACGGCTCAAGGAAAATCTTCAGAGTTTTCAATGCATTCGTATTCCGGAAATCTATAAACAGTACAGTACCGCCAAAGTTTTGGTCATGGAATACCTTCCTGGCCTGAAACTCGGAGCGGACATTGCCTGGGACAAATTTTCTCCCCAACAAATGGCCAAAGAATTAATGGCGGCCTTTTGCAAACAAATCATGGAAGACGGTTTTTTCCATGCAGACCTGCATCCCGGCAATTTCCAAATCACCGCTGACGGCTGCATTGTCCTGATGGACTTCGGGATGATGGGCCGGATCGACGAGGTATTCCGGGATCAATTGTTGTTTCTCTTCATCAAAGGATATACCAAAGACAGCGATGGCGTTGCCAATCTCCTCATCCGGCTGGGCTCTTCTGATATACCAGTGGACAAAGCCGCTCTGCGCCGGGATATTTACACTCTCCTGGACAAGTATCACTCCCGGACTCTGGACCAAATCCGCATCGGCCCGCTCTTTCAGGAGATCATTAAAATTGCCCTGAAACATCACATTCATATTCCCCGAGAACTGGTCATGGTGTCCCGCAGCATCCTGTTGTTGGAAAGCCTGGTAGAACGCCTGGACCCTACCTTGGATTGGGTCACCGCCGTTCAGCCACTGGTCCGCAAACTCATCCGGTACCGGCTGGAACCCAACCGCCTTATCAAAAAAGCCAGGGATTATACGATAAACACTGTCACATCCCTGGCTGAAATTCCGGAAATGCTCCACCAGGTTTTACGCCGCGTCGAAGAAGGAAAACTGCAGCTAACCATCGAGCATCTCTATTTTGAAGAATTTATGCAAAAAACCGGCCGTCTCGGAAACCGGCTGTCCTTCAGCTTGATCATCGCCTCCATCATCATCGGGACTTCCCTCATCGCCCAAAAGTCTGCAGACTCCTTTTTATGGCGGCTGCCCATATCCGAGCTGGGATTCATCGTCGCCGTCATAATGGGGCTTTGGCTCATCATCTCCATCATCCGTTCCGGAAAGCTGTAACATGCATGGATAAATCATCCGAAATCGTTTTGTTTCCGGTGGCGGGCAATCACGACCTGAATGTCGGCATAACTGACATCCTCCGGAAGGGCTGCTTTCAACGGTTTCAGCTTAATCGTAGCCAGTTCGGCAATTTTCCCCAATACCAGGATTTCCGTATCGGGATCAATGACCCTGTCCCAATCCACCGCCAGCCCTTCCCTGTGACAACGCAGGAGGTGCATCTTAACGGTTTCCTCTGTCAAGTCCCGTTCGCGGGCAATCGCTTCCACGGACAGCCCATCGTTAAACCGTTGCCAGGTCTGGAGATGGCTGGGTACTTTCGTCTTCGCCGGTTCCCCGGTTTCCTGTGACGACAGCGAAACAGCGGTTTCCCGTTCCTCTCCCCGGTACGCCTTCAAAATCTCCAAAAATTCCAACCCGTACTTTTGCAGCTTGGTTTCACCGACCCCTTTAATTCGGGCCAGTTCAGCCATGGTCCCCGGGATACTCCGGCACATTTCCCGCAGCGTACCGTCGGCAAATACGATATACGGAGGAACGCCTTCCCGATCGGCGATCCGTTTTCGCAGCCCTCTTAGGGTTTCAAAAAGTTCCTCATCCTCCGCAGTCCGCACCGGTTGGAAAGCTCTCCGCTGATATACCGGCTCTTCCCCTTTCAATACCTGATACGCTTTGGGACGCAGCTTAACCACAGGATATTTGCCTTCGGTCAATTGCAAATAGTTTTCGGCGATCAGCCAATTGATCAGGTCACGGATCTCCGCTGTCGTATATTGCCGCATCAGGCCATAGGTTGACAACCTGTCGAACCGCTGCTGAAGCACTTTTTTGGTCCTGGAGCCCTTCAAAACTTCGGCGATGACGGTCGTCCCGTACTGCTCGCCCATCCGGACGATACAGGAGATAATTTTCTGGGCATCCTCGGCCATATCCACCCATTCGGATGAATCCAGGCAATTGCCGCAATTGCCGCAATGATCGGGCACATCGTCTTCACCGAAATATTCCAGGATAAATTTACGGAGACACTGCGACGTATGGGCATAATCGGCCATGATTTGCAGCTTTTGATATTCATGTTTCTGACGGACAGGCGAATAGACCGACTGTTCGATGAGGAACTTTTGGATGATAATGTCCTGGGGCGAATATAACAAAATACATTCACCGGGCTCCCCGTCCCGACCGGCCCGTCCCGCTTCCTGATAATAGGACTCCATATTTTTCGGTAGGTTATAATGGATGACGAACCGAACATTGGATTTGTCGATGCCCATTCCAAAAGCATTGGTGGCCACCATCAGCCCGACGTTATCGAAGACGAACTCTTCTTGGGCCAATGCCCTTTCCTTATCGGTCATTCCGGCATGGTATTTCCCCACCGGAAACCCTTTGGCTTTCAATTTGGCATAGACTTTATCC
>JAKOSX010000077.1 GCA_029776595.1 Bacillota bacterium
AACAAGACTCGCTCTTTTTCAGGTACGGAGAAACATTTCTCGATACCCTATCCCCGTTAACGGAGGGCTTCCGGACCAACCTACTTTCCAACTCCAATTTATGTTGGATTTCAGCGGCCAACTCCTAAGGGAACTTCCCTGACGTATCTCCCAAACAGGCTTTCAGCCAACGACCCGTTCTCTCTGTAGGGCATTCGGCCAGGTACTTTCCTTAATCATCGTTTTTCGATCGCAAAATTTAATTTGTAATACATTTTAACCTTAGGACAAGGGGGCTGTCAAGCCCCGTCAAAAATTTATTCCGATTATGCGATTTGTTTCATCAACTCCGTCACAAACTCCGCAATTCCGTCATCCTCCGGCCCGGGGACCGTCAATCCGGCCATCGCCCGGATTTCCGGCGGCGAATGCTCCATGGCCACTCCCAGCCCGACCAGGCGCAACATATCCATATCGTTGTATCCGTCGCCAAAAGCCATCACCGCTTCCATCCCAACGCCCAGCTTTTCGGCAAGCCAGCCCAAAGCCTGTCCTTTGGACGCTGAAGGGTCAAAAACCTCCAAGAACCAATCCGGGTAATTTTGGTCCGGGGGCCATAATATCACATGGGGGCAGAAATCGCCCGCCCATTGCTTCACCAATTCAACCACTTCCCTGATCTGCCGTTCCGAACCGATAAACAAATGTTTGATGGCTGTATCCACACCATCGGAACATCCAAAAACGGAGCACCGTTCGCCGCTCTGCAGCAACCAGCTTCGGCTTTGCAAGCCGGAACGGGTCGGGTAAAAAATACCGTCTTCCCCCAAGATCAAATGTTCAGCCGACACCCGCCCGGCAATATCCTGCAACCGTCCGTGCAACTCTGGACGCAAAGGCTGGGCCTTCAATACCTTCCCCGTAACTGGATCCACGATCAGCGCTCCGGTCTGGACGATGACCGGCACCGTGATTTCGAGCCGGTCGATAATCGTTTTGCTTTGCAAAAAACTGCGGCCGGTGGCGATGGTAAACATCCGACGGGTCTGGGTCAATGCCCGTAAGGCATCGATGGTTTTCAGAGACAGCTCGTCCGAGCCATAGGGCACCAGCGTCCCGTCTAAATCCGACACCAACAGTTTGAATGATGAAAAATCCATACCTATCCTCCCGATTAATCGTGGTTTACGGTGTAACATAGGTCCGAAGTCCCAATTTGGGGCTGGGTTCCGAGTAGGTTCACAATAGATAGTTGACAGTGAACAGTTTTTGACGGGTGCACAGTACACAGTTCGCAGTACACAGTGCACAGCTTCATCTTGATAAGAGGTCCCGGGTTCTGGATTATGGAAGGAACACTAACGCATTCCTACCTCAAACCAGCACCTAACACCTAACATCTGGAACCCGATGCCATTTTCCCTTTACACTTTGGAACTGTCCACTGTCCCAACTGTCAACTGTAAACCGACTTCTATCTTCTGTCTGCTGTCTCCTTTCAAAACCAGCACCTAGTACCCATTACCCGGTACCCAACCCCCCACTAAAACAAAATCAACCTTTCGGCTGATTCTTTTGGGCGCTGGATTTTTAGAGCGGACGTCAATTTAACGTGATGATGGTCGACTTATCCTCAACATAATTCGGGGCTTCGACCAAAATGACATCCACCCCGATCTTTTTTATCCGTTCCCAGGGGATAACAAAATCCTCGCTTTTCCCAAAGAGCCATAAGAACTTCCCCGGGCCGGGCACGACAATCGCTTTGATCCGTCCGGTTTCCGCCTCGATCTCCAAGTCGCTGGCAAGCCCGAGCCGGCGTCCGTCCAATATATTGACCACTTCACGTTCACGAAGTTCTGAGGTTTTTGTCAACAATCCGTTTCGCCCCCTTACAGAAGATCATATGCATTTGTCCTGGACTTTGGAACCATTCCGCCGAACCTCCACACAAGAGGGCTAAATCAGACATGAGAGGCGAACAGAATTTATAGTTTACAGTGGACAGTTTACAGTTGACGTCTTAGTTAGCACATCTTAAATACCTATGAACTGTACACTGTGCGCTGTGTACCCTTACTGAATCTTGCACCCGGTACTCAATACCCTTTCTATCCCGCCAATTCGACGAAGGTTTCCCATATCGTATAGAGACCAATGCCGACGAAAAGGATACCGGCTCCGATCTTCAGATAATGGGCCGGTACCACCTTGGTTATTGCACCTCCGAACAATACTCCTACCAGAGTCACCGCCATCAAAGCGGCACTGGCCCCGATAAACACCGACAGCGGAGCTTTGGAATCAGCAACCAAAGTAATAACCGCCAGCTGGGTTTTATCGCCCATCTCCGCAAAGAATAGAGTCGCAAATGCCAAAACGACAACATGCCAGTTTAACAGATTGTGCATTCATTCCCTCCGTTATACCGCCGCTCCTTCCCCGTCAAGTAATAAAAAAAGGGACGTAATGTCCCTCTGATGTTTCTTTAAGATGGGGTGAGCGATGGGGATCGAACCCACGACCTCCAGGGCCACAACCTGGCACTCTAACCAGCTGAGCTACGCCCACCATCCGTGCACAGGTTATGATACCATAGATTTATGGGACTGTCAATGAAATAAAATAATCGTTTACTAGTATTTTTACCCATTTCATGTCTATGCATACTCACGGGAGTATAGAAGTATAGTTCACGGAACACAGTAAAATCCAGGTACGAAGTCCTGGGTTCTGGGTTATTGGTCCCGGGTTACGAAAAGAACACTGCGTGCATTCCTCACTAAAGCCTAGCACCCCATACCCAGTACCTAGTGCTGACACCTGTGGACCATGTACTGTGCACTATGTACCTTCACGTCTTTAACTCCTGTAGATAATAATGAAAAACAGCCAACCCCCATGGATTGACTGTTTTCCAATCATCAACGGTTCCGTTTGAAGATTCTGACACCCAACGGTGGCAGTTCCGGGCAGTTAAGCCCCGACAAACCGGCACCGACGGCATACACCGGTTCCCAACCGTTTTCCCATTCGCCGGCCAATCGGATACAACGGCATTCGGAACTCATATTGATACATACCAGAAACTATTCTTTCTGACTGCTCCGGGCAAACGCGAAGATGTCATCCCCGGCATATAACTCATAATATGAACCGGTTTGCAATGCTTCATGATCGTTACGTAATTTCGCCAGAGTACGGTTAGCCTCCAATAATACCTGATCCTGTTCCGAGGCATTCCATTTCATCGTTTTCCGGCAATCCGGG
>JAKOSX010000078.1 GCA_029776595.1 Bacillota bacterium
AAATCGGAATACGGCGGGAGAGTTGGGACTTGGATTCCATAATATGTACCCTAAACCGGAACCAGGTCCAAGTATCATTCCATAAGGAGAAAGTATCATGGTTCCCATTAATGACGATATCTTTCGCGAGTATGATATCCGGGGAATGGCGGATGCGGACCTGACGCCGGAGTTCGTTTATGTGTTGGGCCGGGCGGCTGCCCGGTATTTTCAGGAGAAGGGTGAAACTCTCGTCTTAATCGGGCGGGATAACCGGTTAAGTTCGAGCCGGATCCGGGACAACCTGACGGTCGGTTTGACGGACGGCGGTTGCCGGGTGGTGGATATCGGGCTGGTGACAACGCCGCTTTTTTATTATGCCCGGATACACTATGGGATCGTTGCCGGGATCATGATTACCGCCAGCCATAATCCGGCGGAGTTTAACGGGTTTAAAGTGACTTTGGGGTATGGTACGATTTATGGTGAAGAAATTTTGAAGCTCCGGGATCTGGCGGTTGCCATCAGTAGGGCGGAATCATTTGTCCCCCGGCCGGCGGAGGCCTCCATGATCGAAAGGAGGGATCCGGCACCGGCATATTTGGCGATGTTAACCGAGAAGATTCGGTTGGGCCGGAAGCTGAACGTGGTCGTGGATTGCGGGAACGGCACGGCCGGCCTGTTTGCGGAAGACTATCTGAAACGGCTGGGGTGTGGGGTGATTCCGCTTTTTTGTACGTCGGACGGGACTTTTCCCAACCATCATCCGGATCCGGTCAGTTCGGCCAATCTCCGTTTTTTGAAAGAGGCTGTTCTCACCCATGGGGCAGACGTGGGTATCGCCTTTGACGGCGACGGCGACCGGCTGGGCGTTGTGGACGATACCGGCCGGATCATTCGCGGCGACGAACTGATGGTCCTTTTTTGGCGGGAGATTCTGCCCAAATATCCGGGGACGGATTGCATCGTGGAGGTGAAATGCTCCCAGGCGTTGGTGGAAGCGATCGAAGCCTTGGGCGGGAAACCGCTGTTTTACAAAACCGGCCACTCGTTGATCAAGGCGAAGATGAAAGAGATCGGCGCCGTCTTCACCGGTGAGATGTCGGGACATATGTTTTTTGCCGATGAGTTTTTCGGTTTTGACGATGCATTTTACGCCGCCGGCAGGCTGCTCCGAATCTTGGCCTCGTCCGGTCGGGCTTTGAGCGAATTGTTGCAATCGGTGCCGAAGTATTATGCCACGGCTGAGACCCGGATTCCCTGCAGCGACCGGCACAAGTTCAATGTGGTGGCGGCGTTCCGGGAGAAGTTTTCCCAAATGTATCCTGTCAATGATATCGACGGAGCCCGGGTACTTTTCCCGGAGGGTTGGGGCTTGGTCCGGGCGTCCAATACCCAGCCGATGATCGTGGCCCGTTGCGAAGGCAAAACCCCGGAAGCTTTGGAGACCATTACCCGGATCATCAAGGAAGCCCTTCAAGTTTATCCCGAAGTGGGGGAGTTTGAATGGGAGTATTAACGGAAAACGCAAGTAGCCATAGGGGTTGGAATGCAGAATACAGGAGACGGAAGTTTGAATAAGACCCAATCCAAAACTCGGGGAACTGAGAAAACTTTTGTCTTCTGACTTCTATATTCTGTATTCTTTAAGCAAACGAAAGGATATTACTGAAAATGACTAAACGAAACATTTGTGGCATTATTCTGATGACACCGATGTTGGCCGGACTTGTTTGGCTAGTGGTACAAACTTCCAACCATCTGGAATGGGGCGGAGGGTATTGGGAGCAATGGTTGATGGACCATTGGCGGATGACGCCTGCCGACGCCCAGCAGGCGGTTTTTTATATCCGTAAAATCGGCCATTTTCTCTTTTACGGCATTCTGTCCTTATTGTTTCAACTTTATTTTCGGCTTTGGGGCCTGAACCGTATGGTGCCGCTCCTCGGCGTTCTGGCCGCCGTTGCCGTGGCCGCTTATGACGAATACCTCCAAAGCCTGACCTCTTTCCGCTCCGGGCAAGTCAGCGACGTCCTGTTGGACGCAAGCGGAGCCATTGGTCTTACACTTGGGATGATATGGATTACGTGTAAAGGGAAAAGAAAAAGGGTAACGGGTTCTAGGTTCTAGGTGCCAGGTATTAGGTTTAGGTAGGAACGCTGTGCTTTCCATTGATTATCAAGACCTGGAACCCAGTATCCAGAAGCCGGAACCTATGACCCCGACTAAATATTAGTTAGTTTTATTTTTATTGTCTCACCTCTTTCCTTCGGCACATATGTTATAGATAGCTGCAGGGAAAGGGGTTTTGTTTTGTGATGGAGCCGCATGGGGGAGAATTGATGGAAGCTTATTTAACGCCGGAAGAAGTCCGGTGCTATACCCGCGGTCTGCCGGAGATGAAGCGGCTGGTATTGGACCCGGTGGAGCTTTCCGATTTGGAGCTTTTGGCCAATGGGGCTTTCAGCCCGTTGCAGGGATTTATGCGAAGCAAAGATTACTTTTCAGTATTGGAGAACGACCGACTGGCCGCAGGATGGGTGTGGACCATTCC